>DATFYA010000118.1 GCA_035315345.1 Candidatus Methylomirabilota bacterium | reverse complement strand
CGTCGGTGTCGGTGAAGAAGACGATCCGCGACATGGTCTCGGGCGAGGACGGCGGCAAGCCGCTCTCCGACCAGGAGATCGCCCAGGCGCTGCAGGGGCAGGGGCTCACCATCGCGCGGCGCACCGTCGCCAAGTACCGCGAGGAGCTGGGCATCCTGCCGTCGCATCAGAGGCGCCTGCAATCCAAGAAGCGCTGAGGGCCGCTCTCCATGCAGGTGATCATCAGCACCCGCGGGATGACCATCTCTCGCACCTACAAGGACGAGATCACCCGCAAGCTGTCCAAGCTGGAGCCGCTGCTGCCCGCGGTGGTGGAGACCCGAGCCATCCTCTCCAAGGAGAAGCACCGGCGCACCGCGGCCCTGACCGTGGTGGCGCGATCCCGCAGCTTCCACAGCCAGGAGACCTGCCCCGACCTCTCCGCCGCGGTGGATCGCGCGGTGCACGCGCTGCGGCGCCAGGTGCGCGAGACCAAGACCCGGCGCGCGCGCCGGGTGGCCCGCGGGTGAGCCGGCGGTGAGCGACGCGGCCCCGGTCGACCCGATCCGGTTCGTCATCGTCACCGGGCTGTCCGGGGCCGGGAAGAGCTACGCGATCAAGTGCCTCGAGGACCTGAGCTACTTCTGCGTGGACAACCTGCCGACCACCCTGATCCCGACCTTCGCCGAGCTGTGCGCGCACTCGAGCCGCGGCATCCAGGCCATCGCGCTGGGCGTCGACGTGCGCGAGGGCGAGTACCTGGCCAACATGGTCGAGACCATCGAGGAGCTGCGGGCCCGCGGCCACCGGGTGGACGTGCTCTTCCTGGAGGCCTCCGACGAGACGCTGGTGCGGCGCTACCACGAGACGCGGCGGCGCCATCCCCTGGCCGGCGAGGGCAACGTCATCGACGGGATCCGGGCCGAGCGCAAGGCGCTGGCTCACCTGCGCGAGATCGCCAACCGGGTCATCGACACCACGTCGCTGACCGTGCACCAGCTCAAGGACCAGATGGTGCACTCCTACGGCCCGCAGGGAACGAAGGGCGGCCTCACGGTGTCGCTGGTGTCGTTCGGCTTCAAGCACGGCGTGCCCTACGACGCGGACCTCGTCTTCGACGTGCGCTTCCTCCCCAACCCCCACTTCGTGGAGCGGCTGCGCGCGCTCGACGGCCGCGATCCCGCGGTCGAGGAGTTCGTGATGTCGTTCTCGGAGAGCCGGGAGCTGCTCGCGCGCCTCGAAGGCCTGCTGAAGTTCCTGCTGCCGCTGTACGAGCGCGAAGGGAAGGCCTATCTCACGGTGGCGATCGGCTGCACCGGCGGGCGCCACCGCTCGGTGCTGCTGGTGGAGGCGCTTCGCTCATTCCTGACGGGCCTCGGCCTGAGTCCCATCGTCAGGCACCGAGACCTGGACCGTGAGTGACCGGCCGCTCCACTTCCTGTTCGGCATCCACAATCACCAGCCGGTCGGCAACTTCGAGTCCGTCGTCGACGACGCGATCCGCCAGGCCTACCATCCATTTCTGAAAACGGTGGCGGACGCCGGCGGGGACCTGCGCCTGACCGTCCACTGCTCGGGCGGCCTGCTCGACGCCCTCAAGACGCGCGCCCGTCCCACCTTCGATCTGCTGGGTCGGCTCGCCGCCGACGGGCGCGTGGAGCTGCTGGGCGGGGGCTTCTACGAGCCGATCCTGGCGTTGCTGCCCGACTGGGACAAGGTCGGCCAGATCCAGGCCCTGCGCGAGTTCATCCGCGCGCACTTCGGCGTGACTCCGCGGGGGATGTGGCTCGCGGAGCGAATCTGGGAGCCGCACCTGCCGCGGCTGCTGCGCGAGGCGGGGGTCGAGTTCGTGCTGGTGGACGACTCGCACTTCGCGCTCGCCGGCCTCGATCCCGAGGCCCTGGGCGGCTACTACCTCACCGAGGAGCAGGGCGCCACGGTGGCGGTGTTCCCGATCAACCAGCGGCTGCGGTATCTGGTGCCCTTCGCCAACCCCGAGGAGAGCATCCGCTACCTGGAGAGCCGGCGCGCCGCCGGCGCGATCACCATGACCGACGACGGCGAGAAGTTCGGCGTCTGGCCGGGCACCGACAAGCTCGTGTACGGCGAGCGCTGGCTGACGCGCTTCTTCGAGGCGCTGCAGGCCGCTCCGTGGCTGCGCGTCTCCACCTTCTCGCGCTTCCTCGACGTCGAGCCGCCGGCGGGCCGCGTGTACCTGCCCACCGCGGCCTACACCGAGATGGGAGAATGGGCGCTGCCTCCGGCCGCGGGCGCCCAGCTCGACGACGCGCGCCACCGCCTGCTCGCGACGCCGGACGGCGAGCGGCTCGCCCGGCTCCTGCGCGGCGGCTTCTTCCGCAACTTCCTGGTGAAGTATCCGGAGATGGGTGACGCCTATTGGAAGATGCTCGGCCTCTCCCGCCGGGTGCACGAGGGCCTGCGGCGGCGCCCCCGCGACCGGCGCCTGCTCGCGGCGCGCGAGCGACTCTGGCAGGGACAGGCCAACGACGCCTACTGGCACGGCGTGTTCGGCGGCTGCTACCTGCCGCACCTGCGCCGGTCGGTGAAGACCTCGCTGATCGCGTGCGAGCGGCAGCTCGCGGCGCCGCGCTCGACACCGGACATCGAATGCCTCCACGCCGACGTGGACGGCGACGGCCACCCCGAGGTCGTCGTGCGCGGCGGGGCGCTGGGTTTGACCCTGCGCCCGGCCCGGGGCGGCTCGCTCACCGAGCTCACGTGGACGCAGGGGGAAGTCGACGTGGCCGACGTGCTCACCCGACGGCCGGAGGCGTACCACCGCAAGGTGGCGGATCGGCCGCGCGCGAACGAGGACGGCGAGGTGAAGACGATCCACTCGGCGCCCGAGGTGAAGGAGGCCGGGCTCACCTCGCTGCTCCGCTACGATCGCTTCCGGCGCGCCTCGCTGCTCGACGGGCTGTTCCCGCCCGAGGGCGAGCTGGATCCGCTCGAGCCGTGGGACGCGGCGCGCCGGGTGGTGGGGGAGCGGCTTCTCGCCCACGAGGTGGAGACCGCGCCTCGCGAGGTCGCGGTGCGCTGCTCGCTGCCGGACCTCGACGGCCTGCCGCTGGCCCTGGAGAAGTCGCTGCGCGTCGTGGCCGACGAGGCCGCGGTGACGGTGCGGTACCGGCTTCGCTGGAGCGGGGAGGAGCCGCTGGCGGCCCGCTGGGCGGTGCAGTGCAACCTCACGCTGAGCGCGGGCGAGGCGCCCGGCCGCTACTTTCGCGTCGACGGTCGCCCTTCGCTGGGCAGCCGGGGTCGTCTCGAGGGCGCGGGCGCGCTGGCGATGATCGATGAGTGGCTCGGCTGCGAGCTCGCGATCGAGTGCGACGCGCCCGCCGCGGTCGCGTGGGCGCCGGTCGAGACGGTCTCGCTCTCCGAGACCGGCTTCGAGCGCATCTATCAGGGCTCGGCCTTGCTCTTCGCGTGGCCGCTCGCGCTCGAGCCCGGGCAGGGCTGGGAGACGTCGCTGCGCGTGCGCGTGGGCCAAGTGTCCGCGGGCGCGACGGAATCCCGGGATTCCGCTTGAGAGGTCGGAGCGAGGCGTGCTAGTGTCTCGTATTCGCAGTTGACCGAATCACCAGCGAACGGAGGGTAAGACGGCATGGCGGGCGAGGAGTTTCTGTTCACCTCGGAGTCGGTGACCGAAGGACATCCGGACAAGATCGCCGACCAGATCTCGGACGCGGTGCTCGACGCGATCATCGCGCAGGACCCGACGGGTCGCGTGGCGTGCGAGTCGCTCCTCACCACCGGCCTCGTGGTCGTGGCCGGCGAGATCACGACCTCGTGCTACGTCGACATCCCCCGCGTCGCCCGCGAGACGATCCGCGAGGTCGGGTACACCCGCGCCAAGTACGGGTTCGACTTCGAGACCTGCGGGGTGATCACCGCGATCGACGAGCAGTCGGGCGACATCGCGATGGGAGTGGACAAGCTCGGCGCGGGCGACCAGGGCCTGATGTTCGGCTACGCCTGCACCGAGACCGAGGAGCTGATGCCGCTGCCCATCATGCTGGCCCACAAGCTCTGCCAGCGGCTGACCCACGTGCGCAAGACCGGCGCGCTCGGCTACCTGCGGCCGGACGGCAAGAGCCAGGTCACGGTGCGCTACGTCGACCACAAGCCGGTCGCGGTGGAGACGGTGGTCATCTCCACCCAGCACGGGCCGGACGCCGGGCTCTCGACGATCCGCGAGGACATGATCGAGCAGGTGGTGCTGCCGACGATCCCCAAGCACCTCATCGATCCCAGGGGCATCACCTACCACATCAACCCGACCGGACGCTTCGTCACCGGCGGGCCCATGGGCGACACCGGCCTCACCGGTCGCAAGATCATTGTCGACACCTACGGCGGCTCGTGCCCCCACGGCGGCGGCGCCTTCTCGGGCAAGGATCCGACGAAGGTGGACCGCTCGGCCTGCTACATGGCCCGCTACGTGGCCAAGAACCTCGTGGCCGCCGGCCTCGCCGAGCGCGCCCAGGTGCAGGTGGCCTACGCGATCGGCGTGGCGGATCCGGTCTCGATCATGGTCGAGACCTTCGGCACCGGCAAGGTGCCCAACCCCAAGCTCGAGCAGCTGATTCGCCGGCACTTCGACTTCACCCCGGCGGGCATCATCAAGCACCTCGACCTGCGCCGGCCCTTCTACAAGAAGACGGCGGCCTACGGGCACTTCGGACGCAGCGAGCCGGAGTTCGCGTGGGAGCGCACCGACCGGATCAAGGACCTGCGCGCGGACGCCGGGGTCTGAGACCCGGCGGCGGCGCCGCCCCCTCTCGATGATGAATCGCGACCTCATCCGTGTCCCGCCCGTCGTGATCGGCGGGACCCACTGGACCTAGGGCTCCAGGGGTTGGCACAGACGCCCCCGGGCGGTCGGGTCACGCCCCTGCGGCGGCCCCGGATGGGGCTGTGGGTCCTGCTGGGCTTCATCGCGCTCAGCCTGATCGGCCAGGCCGTCCCGCTCTACACGGACTGGCTGTGGTTCCAGGAGGTGGGCTTCACCAGCGTCTTCACCACCCGGCTGACGTTGAGCGGCTGGCTGTTCCTCGGGCTGGGGGCCGCGGTGTTCGTATTCCTGTTCGTCAACCTCTCGGTGGCCGCGCGCACCGCCCCGCCCGACGTGCTGTGGGAGCTCGAGGACCAGCTGGGCCTGCCGGGGCGTGCGATCCTGGAGCCGCTGGTCCGGCGGCTCCTCCTGCCGGTGATCGCGGTGATCGCCTTCTTCGCGGGCGCCCGGGCCACCGGCGCGTGGCCCACCGTGCTCGAGTACGTCAACCGCACGCCGTTCCAGCAGGCCGACCCGCTCTTCGGGCGCGACCTCGGCTTCTACTTCTTCGTGCTGCCGTTCTGGCGGCTCCTGTACGGCTGGGGCACCGCGCTGGTGGCGGGCACCCTGGTCCTGGTGGCCGCGGTGTACGTGCTGCAGCGAAGCCTCGTGCTCACCGCGCGCGGCCCGCGCCTGGCCGCGGGCGCCCGCACGCACCTGCTCGGGCTGGCCGCGCTGCTCCTGGTGCTGCGCGGGATCGGCTTCTGGCTCGACCGCTTCGATCTGCTCTTCTCGCCCCGCGGCCTCGTCTTCGGCGCCTCCTATACCGAGGTGCACGCCTCGCTGCCGGTGCTGCAGTGGCTGGTCGTGCTCGCCTTCCTCTGCGCGGCCGCGTGCGTGTTCCAGATGTTCCGCCCGGGCTGGCGCTTCCTGGTCGCGGGCCTGGTGGTGCTGGTGGTGCTGTGGGTGGCCGGCCTCGGGATCGCTCCGGCGCTGCTGCAGAGCTATCGGGTCAAGCCCAACGAGCTGGCCTTCGAGCGTCCCTACATCGAGAACAACATCCGGATGACGCGGCAGGCGTACGCGCTCGACCGGGTGATGGAGAAGGACTTCGCGGCCGAGGATAATCTCACCCCGGCGGTGCTCGATCGCAACAACCTCACCGTGAAGAACATCCGGCTGTGGGACCATCGGCCGCTGCTCGTCACCTACGGCAAGCTGCAGGAGATCCGCACCTACTACAAGTTCCGCGACGTGGACGTCGGGCGCTACACCCTGAACGGCGAGTATCGACAGGTGATGCTCTCGGCCCGCGAGCTCTCCTACCGCGACCTGCCGAGCCGCGGCTGGATCAACGAGCACCTGACCTACACCCACGGCTACGGGCTGGTCGCGAGCCCGGTCAACCGCATCACTCCCGAGGGCCTGCCGGACTTCTTCATCAAGGACATCCCGCCGTCGGTGAGCGGCGGCATTCCCAAGATCACCCGGCCCGAGATCTACTACGGCGAGATCGGCAACGAATACGTGTTCGTGCGCACCCGGTCCCAGGAGCTGGACTATCCCTCGGGCGACCAGAACGTCTACACGCGCTACGAGGGCAAGGGCGGCATCCCGGTCGACTCGTTCCTCCGCAAGGCGGCCTTCGCGGCCCGCTTCGGCGCGCTCAACGTCCTGCTGTCGAACGATCTCACCCCCGACAGCCGGGTGATGATCTACCGCGACGTGGCGGCGCGGGTGCAGGAGGCGGCCCCGTTCCTGAAGTTCGACCGCGACCCGTACGTGGTGATCACCGCGGACGGGCGGCTCATGTGGATGATCGACGGGTACACCACGAGCGACAGGTATCCGTACGCCACGCCGGTGCGCGGCTTCAACTACATCCGCAACTCGGTCAAGGCCACGGTGGACGCCTTCGACGGCACCGTGAGCTACTACGTCGCCGATCCCGAGGACCCGCTGATTCGCACGTACGCGCGGGCGTTTCCCGCGCTGTTCAAGCCGCTCGACCAGATGCCCAAGGACCTCCAGATCCACGTCCGCTACCCGGAGGACCTGTTCACGGTGCAGGCGCGGATGTACGCGACGTACCACATGCAGGATCCGCAGGTCTTCTACAACAAGGAGGACCTCTGGGTGCTGCCGCGCCTGCAGCAGGAGGGACGCGAGCGGGAGATGGAGCCGTACTTCACGGTGATGCGGCTGCCCGGAGAGCCTCGCGAGGAGTTCGTCCTCCTCTCCGGGTTCAACCCGAGCGGGCGCGACAACATGATCGCCCTCCTGGTGGCCCGCATGGATCCGCCCCAGTACGGGCGCCTCATCGCCTACGCGTTCCCGAAGCAGAAGCTCGTGTTCGGGCCGCGTAACATCCAGGCCCGGATCAACCAGGACCCGGTCATCTCCCAGCAGATCGCCCTGTGGAACCAGCAGGGCTCGCGCGTCATCACCGGCACCCTGCTGGCGATCCCCATCGAGCAGTCGCTGGTGTACGTGCAGCCGCTCTACCTGGCCGCGGCCGAGCAGGGGGCGCTCCCCGAGCTCCGCCGGGTGGTGGTCGCCTACGGCAACCAGATCGCGATGGAGCCGACCCTGGAAGCCGCGCTGGCCCGCGTGTTCGGCGGCCGCGTGCGCGGGGAGGAGTCGGCGGGCCGGCCGGTGGAGCGCGCTCCCTCGGGGCCGAGCCCCGCGGCCGGCGCCGCGATCATCGAGGGCGTCCAGCGCGCGTGGGAGGCGTGGCAGCGCGGGCAGGAGGCGCTGCGCAAGGGCGACTGGGCGGCCTACGGTCAGGAGCAGAAGCGGGTGGAGGAGGCCCTCCGTCAGCTGCAGGGAGGGCGCTAGGTCCGCGCGCTGAGGAAGAGCGCGGTGCCGATCCCGGCGAACACGATGTTGGCCGTCCACGCGGCCAGCGCCGCGGGCAGCAGGTCGGCCTGCGCGAAGGCGAGCGCGACCGAGTGCACGACCCAGTAGCCCGCCGCGATCACGATGGCCACTCCGATCCCCATGGCGCGGCCGCCGCTGCGCGGGGACACCAGCGCGAACGGGATCGCCACCAGCGCCATGATCACGTGCACCAGCGGGAACGAAAGCTTCGAGTAGAGCTGGACCAGGTAGCGGTTGACGCGGTGGCCGCCTTCCCGCAGGCGTGACACGTAGGCCCGCAGCTCGAGGAAGCTCATGGTGTCGGGCGCGTTCTGGACCTGGATGAAGTCGTCGATGTGCTCGGGCATCGCCACCAGGCGGGCGTCGAACATCTCCGAGGTCACCCGGTTTTGCGGGCCCACGTGGCGATAGACGCCGTCGGTGAGGCGCCAGCCCTCGGGCGTCCACTGGGCCAGGCGCGCGTCGAGGCGATCGATCAGCCGGAAGCCGGGGCTGATGTCGAGCACGAGCAGCCCCTCCATGGACTTGCCGACCGGATCGAGCAGGGCCATGCGGAAGAACCGCGTGTCCGACGACCGGTACCAGATCTGGGTCTGCCGCTGCAGGTGCCGCGGCAGCTGGCCGCGGATCTTCACCCGGTCCACCTCCTCGGCCTTGGCGTTGATGTCGGGCAGCGCCGCCTCCTGGAAGATCACCGCCATCACGCTGATGCCGGCCGCCACCAGGAAGATGGGCAGGCTCGCCCGGTAGAGGCTGATCCCGGCCGCCTTCAGCGCGTCCAGCTCGCGCTGCCGGGTGAGCGACAGGAACATGAACACCGTCGCGATCAGCACGATCATCGGAAGGCCCTTGTACAGCTCGCCGGGCATGCGGTAGAGGAAGTGCTCCAGGATCGTGGTGAACGGCGGCTTGGTGCGCAGGAAGCGGTCGAGGGTCTGCAGCAGGTCCACCACGCCGATGAGCACCAGGCCCACCAGGGTGCCGATGCCCAGGAAGAGCAGGTACTGGCGGATCAGGTAGCGGTCCATGATGAAGGTGGACTCGCGCGGTCCCGCGAAGCGCCCGAGCCGGCGCAGCTTCCGCTCCTCGACCGGCCGCACCACGCGGCCGGCCCGGCGCTGCTCCACCCGGGCCCAGAGCCGCCAGAACAGGTCGAGCGCGGCGGTGGGGGCGCCCACCACGCTCGCGCGAAGCAGGAGCGCGCCCATCACCGCCAGAATCGCGTTGGGGATCCACACCGCGACGCCGGCGGGGATCCGCCCGCGCAGGGCAAAGCCCTCCATCGAGTTGTACAGGATGTAGTAGCCGACCACGATCCCGAAGGAGAGGGCGAGCGCGGCCGCGCGGCCGCCGCGATGGGAGCGGATGCCGAGCGGGAAGCCGACCAGGGTGAAGACCAGCGCGGCCACCGGCAGGGCGAAGCGCTTGTGCAGCTCGACGTAGTACGGCGCGCTCGGCTGGCCTTCGCGGCGCAGCCGCTGTGCTTCCGCGAGGAGCTGACGCACCGGCATCTGCTTCTCGGGCTTCTCCTCGCGTGACACCGCGGCGATCGGCGAGTCCACCGGCAGGGTCATGTCGTACAGGCTGAAGTACGTCTGGCGGAAGCGCCGGCGGTCGCCCACGTCGGATTCGCTGATGGACCCGTCCAGGAAGCGCAGGGTGATGCGCCGCGTCGCCTCGTCGCTCAGGAGCCGGCCCTCGCGGGCCACGATGATCCGCGACTGCTCGGGGTTGCGCTCGTCGGAGACGAGCAGGCCCTTCAGGCGCACCTGGGAGGCGCTCACCTCGTCGACGTAGATCACGAACTGGCTGAAGGTGGCGCTGAAGGTGCGCTCCTTGATGCCGGTGGAGGCGCGCGACTGCAGGATGAGGAAGAGCTGGCGCTGGAAGGCTCCGCTCGACCACGGGCCCACCACCAGCGTGAGCCAGGCGATCAGCAGGGTGACCACGATGCCCACGGCGAGGAAGGGGCGGAAGAGCCGCAACGGGCTCACCCCCGACGCCTTCAGCGCCGCGACTTCGAGATCGCCGGCGAGACGGCCGCCCACCAGCAGCACCGCGACGAGCAAGGCCATCGGCAGGGTGAGGGCGAGGAAGGCGGGCAGCATGTAGGCGAGCAGCGGCATCACCAGCGCGAACGGCACGTTCTTGGTGATGACGAGGTCGGTGAGCTGAAAGATCCGGTCGATGACGAGGAAGAAGGTGAAGACGCCCACTCCGATGGCGAAGGGCGGACCCAGCTCCTTGATGACGTACCGGTCGAGGATGCGGGTCATGCCGCCCCATTGTACGCTAGCGCCATGACCGGGCGGCGAATCGGCGGGACGCTCGCGATCGCTCTGCTCCTCGCGCTCGCCCCGGCCCGCCTCGGCGCCGCGCCGGATCGGCTCGACCGCTTCCGCGCGGTCGCCCGCGAGCAGCTCGTGACCGCGACGGACGCCCCGGCCCGCGAGCGGGCGGTGCGCGATCTGTACGAGCTGGTCGACGCCGAGGTGCTCGACAGCCTACGCGGCGACGAGCCCTTCTCCTCGGTCGTGTTCATCCGCGAGCGGCTCGACGCCCTGATGGACGCCTGGGGCGGCGCGACCCTCCGCGTGGTCCGCATCCCCGCTGCGGGGCGCCGCGTCTCGGTGACGGTGGGACTCTACAGCCTCGTCGGCGTGGAGGGCTCCGGCTCGCTGCGCCTCTTCGTGGGCAGCGGCCGGGACGCTGCGCTCGCCGCCGCCTCCACGCACGACGGGCTCCTCGACGCGCAGGTGTGGCCGGCCGGGCCGGATCGGGTGGTGCGGGTGCTCGCGCTGTGGGGCGGCCCGCCGACCGCGCACGGGGTGCGCACGCTGCACGGCGAGCTGTGGCGGGCGCGCGAGCCGGATCGGGTGGAGCGCGCCTGGAGCACGGCGGAGGACGGGCTCACGGTCACCGAGTGGCGCACGCAGCCGGGTGAGCTGGTGGTGCGCTATCAGCCGCACTACCCGGGCTGGAAGCCGGGCTGCGCCGATCAGATGGAGCAGGAAGATCACTACCGGCTCGCCGCCGATGGCGGTCTCGCGGTGACCCGACGGCAGGTCACCAACACGTGGCGGCGCGATCTGGGCGTGGCGGCCGACGCGTTGTTCCGCGCCATCGAAAGCGCCGACGCGCGCGCGGTGGCGCGGCTCGTTCCCGCGGCGGCGGTGCGCGCGCGCCTGCCCGCGGTCCTCGTGGCCGAGCCGGTGTGCGAGCAGATCGGTCCGGCGGGCTCGCGCGGCCCGGTGACGATGGCCGCGACCGAGGTGCGAGACGGCCGTCGCGTCCCGTGGGCGCTGTCCTGGACGCGGAGTCCCGCGGGGTGGCGGGTGAGCGGCGCACGGCCCGTGTTAGAATGACGCGATAACATGAGCGAAATCGCGGACCGCTACGATCCGACGCGCGTCGAGCCTCACTGGTACGCCGTCTGGGAAGAGCGGGGCTACTTCCACGCCGACGTCGATTCGCCCAGGAAGCCGTACTGCATCGTCATCCCGCCGCCCAACGTGACCGGCTCGCTCCATCTCGGACACGCGCTCAACAACACCCTGCAGGACGTGCTCATCCGCTACAAGCGGATGGACGGCTACAACACGCTCTGGATGCCCGGCACCGATCACGCGGGCATTGCGACCCAGTACGTCGTCGAGCGGCAGCTCGAGAAGGAAGGCAAGACCAAGGAGGACCTCGGGCGGGAGGCTTTCGTGGCCCGGGTGTGGCAGTGGAGGGAGGAGTCCGGCGGCACCATCATCCGCCAGCTCAAGCGCCTCGGCGCCTCCTGCGACTGGGCCCGCGAGCGGTTCACGATGGATCCGGGGCTGTCGGCGGCGGTGCGCGAGGTGTTCGTCCGCCTCTGGGAGGAGGGGCTGATCTACCAGGGCGACTACATCGTCAACTGGTGCCCGCGCTGCCAGACCGTGCTCTCCGATCTCGAGGTCGAGCGCGAGGAGCAGGACGCCGAGTTCGTCTACATCAAGTACGGGCCGCTGACCCTCGGCACCGTGCGCCCCGAGACGAAGCTCGGCGACACCGCGGTCGCGGTGCATCCTCAGGACAAGCGCTACAAGAAGTACGTGGGCAAGACGCTCGAGGTGCCCTCGGTGGAGGGGACCATCACGCTCCGGGTGGTCGCCGACAGCGCGGTCGACCCAAAATTCGGCACCGGGGTCATCAAGGTCACGCCGGGTCACGATCCCACCGACTTCGAGATCGGCAAGCGCCACGACCTCCCGATCCGCAGCGTCATCGGCTTCGACGGCAAGATGACCGCGCTGGCCGGCAAGTACGCGGGCCTCGACCGCTTCGAGACGCGCAAGCGCATCGTCGAGGACATGCAGGCTCTCGGGCTCATCGACCGCATCGAGCCCTACCGGCACTCGGTGGGGGTGTGCTACCGCTGCCGGACGGTGGTCGAGCCGCTCGTCTCCAAGCAGTGGTACGTGCGCATGAAGCCGCTGGCCGAGCCGGCCATCAAGGCGGTGCGCTCGGACAAGATCAAGATCATCCCGCGCGTGTGGAAGAAGACCTACTTCCACTGGATGGAGAACATCCGCGACTGGGCCATCTCGCGGCAGCTGTGGTGGGGGCACCGCATCCCGGTGTGGTACTGCGACCGCGACGGCAGCATGCACGTGTCCCGCACCGATCTCCGCGAGTGCCCGCAGTGCGGCGGGCCGCTGCGGCAGGACACCGACGTGCTCGACACGTGGTTCTCGTCCGGGCTCTGGCCCTTCTCCACCCTCGGGTGGCCCGAGTCCACGCCCGAGCTCGGGGTGTTCTATCCGACTTCGGTGCTGTCGACCGGCTTCGACATCCTGTTCTTCTGGGTGGCCCGGATGGCGATGCTCGGCCTCAAGTTCATGGGCGACGTGCCGTTTCGCCACGTCTACATCCACGCGCTGGTCCGCGACGCCGAGGGCCAGAAGATGTCGAAGTCCAAGGGCAACGTGGTCGATCCCCTTCACGTGATGGACAAGTACGGGACCGACGCGTTCCGGTTCACGCTCGCCGCCCTCGCGGCGCAGGGCCGCGACATCCGCCTGTCCGAGGAGCGCATCGAGGGCTACCGGAACTTCGCCAACAAGATCTGGAACGCGGCCCGGCTGGTGCTGACGAACCTGGAGGGCTACGATCCCGATCTCGCCCGGCGCGGCGCCCCGTCGGTGGCCGACCGCTGGATCGTGAGCCGGCTCACCGAGACCACCGCGCGGGTGCGGAAGGCCATCGACACCTACCGCTTCAACGACGCGGCCTCCGCGGTCTACCAGTTCCTCTGGCACGAGTACTGCGACTGGTATCTGGAGATCGCCAAGCGGAGCCTCTACCAGCCCGAGAGCCCCGCCGCGAGGGCGTGCACCCAGCGCACCCTGGTGGAGACGCTCGAGACCACCCTGCGCCTGCTCCACCCCTTCATGCCGTTCATCTCGGAGGAGCTCTGGCAGCGGCTGCCCCACGAGGGCGACCCGACCGCCGCGCGCTCGATCATGATCGCGCCCTTCCCGAAGGCGTCGCGCAAGGGACGCGATCCGGAGGCGGAGCGTCTCATGGCCCCGGTGCTCGACGTGGTGAGCGCGATCCGTACGGTGCGCAGCGAGAGCCGGATCTCCCCCGCGGTGCAGCTCGAGGTCCTGGTGCGGCCGGGGGGGCCCGAAGTGACGGCGGCGCTCGAGCAGGCCGCGGCGATCATCGGCAGCCTGGCCCGCGCCGGGGTCACGGTGTCCCCCGACGCGACCCGTCCGCCCAGCTCGGCGACCGCCACCACCCCGAGCGGCGACGTGTTCGTGCGGCTGGAGGGCGTGGTCGACTTCGACGCCGAGCGGCAGCGACTGCGCAAGGAGGTGGAGCGGGCGCGCAAGGAGATCGCCTTCCTCGAGGGCAAGCTGGGCCGCGCCGATTTCGTCGAGCGCGCGCCCGCCGAGGTCGTCGAGCGCGAGCGCATCCGCCTGGCCGAGCAGCGCCAGATCGAGCAGAAGCTGACCTCGAGCCTCGCCGCCCTCGAGTAGCGGCCGGGAGACGGTCGTGCAGTTCGGGCTCCACGCGCTGGACAGCGTCGACTCCACCCAGACCGAGGCGCAGCGTCTGGCCGCGGAGGGCGCGCCCGAGGGCACCGTGGTCACGGCCCGTCACCAGCGCGCCGGCCGCGGGCAACGCGGCCACGAGTGGTGGGACGAGCCCGGGGAGAGCCTGCTCGTCTCGGTGCTGCTGCGCCCGTCGGCGTCGCCCGCGGCGGCCCCGCAGCTCTCCCTCGTGGCCGGCCTCGCCGTCGCCGACGCCCTCGCGACCGCCGGCCTCACCGCGCGCATCCGGTGGCCCAACGATCTGCTCGTCGACGATCGCAAGGTCTGCGGCATCCTCGCCGAGGCCGCGTCCGGCCGCGCGGGCGCGGGCGGGGCGGCCGGCCTGCAGCACGTGATCCTGGGAATCGGGATGAACCTGAACCAGACGCGGTTTCCGCCGGCGCTGGCCGATCGAGCGACGTCGCTGCGCCTCGTCACCGGGCGCGTCCACGATCGCGACGCGATGCTGAGCGCGCTGCTGGCGCAGCTCGAGCGACGCTACGCGATGTGGCAGACCGGCGGCTTCGCGGCGCTGCGGAGCGCGTGGCTCGGGCACGCGCGGCTGCCGGGGCAGATCGTGCGACTGCCCGACGGCACCCTCGGCGCGGGAGAAGACGTGAGAGACGATGGAGTCCTGCTCGCCCGCGCGGCGGACGGCCGGCTCGTGCCGGTGGTCTCGGGGGGAGCGGCGGAGGAGGTGGCGGCCCATGCTGCTGGTCATTGACGTCGGCAACACCAACACCTCGCTCGGCATCTACGAGGGAGGACAGCTGCGCGCGTCCTGGCGCCTGACCACGCGGCGCGAGCAGACCGCCGACGAGTGGGGCGTGTTCATCCAGACGCTCCTCGCCACCCGCGGGATCGAGCAGCACCACATCACCGGCGTGGCGATCTCCAACGTGGTGCCGCCGATCCAGCAGGCGCTGGAGTGGATGTGCGACCGCTACTTCGGGGTGAGCCCACTCACCGTGGAGCCGGGGGTCACCGCGGACCTGCCGCTCAACGTGGACGTGCCGCGGGAGGTGGGCGCGGACCGCGTGGTCAGCTGCGTGGCGGGCGTCGCGCTCTACGGCACGCCGCTCATCGTGGTGGACTTCGGCACCGCCACCCGGTTCGACTGCGTGAACCGCCGCGGCGAGTTCATCGGCGGCGCCATCGCCCCCGGCATCAACACCGCGGCGGAGGCGCTCGTCTCGCGCGCGGCGCGGCTGGTGCGCGTGGAGCTGGTGCGGCCGAAGGACGCCATCGGCCGCCATACCGTGAGCAACATCCAGTCGGGGATGATCTACGGGTGGGCCGGGCTGGTGGACGGGCTCGTGGAGCGCATGCGCCGCGAGATGGAGAGCGACGTCCGGGTGGTCGGCACCGGAGGCCTGGTGGGGCAGATGCGTGAGGTGGTGCAGTGCCTCCAGTTCGTCAATCCGGACCTCAAGCTGGAAGGCCTGCGCATCCTCTGGGAGCGTGCGCACCCGACTCCCTCGGCGTGACCCCGTTGACACCCGACGGCGCGCGCTCGTATACTGCACCCCTAAATACGGTAGGTCACGGCGGGCGGTTCTCTACATACGGGGTCTGGTGGCCGGCAAGCGGGGGCCAGGCCGAGGCCGGGTGAGGCCAGGAGGCGGGGCGTATGGGCATGTGGGTCGGGCGGGGCCGGAAGGCCCGGGCGGCGTACGGCTTCGATGACATTGCGCTGGTTCCCGGCGCCCTGACCATCAATCCCAGCGAGGTGGACATCTCCTGGGAGCTGTGCGGCCATCGCTTCCCGATCCCGATCATCGCGGCGGCCATGGACGGGGTGGTGAGCCCGTCGTTCGCCATCGAGATGGGGCGGGTGGGTGGCCTCGCGGTGCTCAACCTCGAGGGCATCTTCTCCCGCTACGACAATCCCGACGTCGTGCTCGATCGCATCACCTCCGCCAGCCTGGAAGAAGCCACCAAGATCATCCAGGGCATCTACAGCGAGCCCATCAAGGAAGAGCTGATCCACAAGCGCATCAGCGAGATCAAGAAGGGCGGCGGCCCGGTGCTGGTCTCCTCAATCCCGCAGCGCGCCGAGCGCTTCGCCAAGATCGCGGAGGAGGCGGGCGCCGACTTCTTCGTGGTGCAGTCCACCGTCACCACCGCGCGGCACATCGCCAGCGAGTACACGCCGGTCGACCTGCGCAGCCTCAAGAAGCACCTGTCGATCCCGCTCATCATCGGCAACGTCGTCACCTACGAGGCCTGCCTCGAGCTGATGGACTGTGGCGTCGACGCGCTGCTGATCGGAGTGGGGCCCGGCGCGGCGTGCACGAGCCGCGAGGTGCTCGGCCTGGGCGTGCCGCAGGTGACCGCCACCGCCGACTCGGCCGCCGCGCGCGACTTCTACTACAAGAAGACCGGCCGCTACGTGCCGATCATCACGGACGGGGGCATGACCACCGGCGGCGACATCTGCAAGGCCCTGGCGTCCGGTGCCGACGCGGTCATGATCGGCTCCGCGTTCGCGCGGGCCAAGGAAGCTCCGGGCCGCGGCTATCACTGGGGCATGGCGACGCCGCACTCGAACCTGCCGCGCGGCACGCGCATCCGGGTGGGCATCGCGGGGCCGCTCGAGCAGATCCTGTTCGGGCCCGCCTTCACCGAGGACGGCACCCTGAACCTCGTGGGCGCCATCCGGACCTGCATGGGCTCGGTGGGCGCCATGAACGTTCGCGAGCTCCAGCAGACCGAGCTGATCATCGCGCCCTCGATCAAGACCGAGGGCAAGGTCTTCCAGCGCGCCCAGAAGCTGGGCACCCCTCGCTAGGGCCCCACGACGCGGATAGACGTGGCCGGTTGGCCCGGGCGCCCCGATGAGGGCCGGAGGCCCGAAGAGGCCTTACCGTCATGTGGAGTAAATCGCCCACGACGACTCAGAAAGCCGGCTCCGTGACGACTCAGAAGATCGCGATCCTCGACTTCGGCGGCCAGTACACCCAGCTGATCGCACGCCGCATTCGGGAGCTGGGCGTCTACTCCGAGATCCTGCCGTGCACCGAGCCGGTCGAGCGAGTGCTCGCCGGAAGCTACACCGGGCTCGTCCTCTCCGGTGGGCCGTCCAGCGTCTACGAGGACGACGCCCCGCTGCCGGACAAGCGCCTGCTGGAGTCCGGGATCCCCACGCTCGGCATCTGCTACGGCATGCAGGCGATGGGATATCTCATGGGCGGCCACGTCGTGCCGGCCGAGCGCCGGGAGTACGGCAAGGCCCACCTGCGGCTGCTGAGTCGCGCCGGATTGCTGGGCGGCGTGGAGCCCGAAGCCGATGGACTCGTGACGGTGTGGATGAGCCACGGCGACACGGTGCTGAAGCCGCCGCCCGGGTTCAAAAGCCTGGCCGCCACCGACAACTGCCCGGTGGCCGCGATGGCCGATCCGGCCCGCCGGCTCTTCGCGGTGCAGTTCCATCCCGAGGTGGCCCACACGCCTCAGGGCAAGACGGTGCTGAAGAACTTCCTCGACGCCGCGGGCGCCACCGGCGACTGGTCCATGCCGTCGTTCGTGGAGTCGGCGGTCGAGGGTATCCGACGGCAGGTCGGGAAGGACGCGGTCCTGTGCGCCCTGTCGGGCGGCGTCGACTCGTCGGTGGTCGCCGCGCTGATCCATCGGGCGGTCGGCGACCAGCTCACGTGCCTGTTCGTCGACAACGGCCTGCTCAGGAAGGGTGAGGTCGAGGGTGTCGTCCGCACGTTCCGGGATACATTCAAGATGAAACTGATCCATGTCGATGCAAGCAAGCGATTCATCGATCGACTCGACGGAGTGACGGACCCGGAGGTCAAGCGGAAGACCATCGGGGCGGAGTTCATCGCGGTGTTCGAGGACGAGGCCCGGAAGCTGGGCCACATCCCGTGGCTGGCCCAGGGCACGCTCTACCCGGACGTCATCGAGTCGGTTTCCTTCAAGGGGCCGTCGGCCACCATCAAGACCCACCACAACGTGGGCGGCCTGCCATCGAACATGCGCTTCAAGCTCGTCGAGCCCCTCCGAGAGCTATTCAAGGACGAGGTGCGCGAGCTAGGCGCGGTCCTGGGCCTGCCGGCCGAGATCATCTGGCGGCAGCCGTTCCCCGGCCCCGGCCTGGCCATCCGCGTCCTCGGCGAGGTGACCGAGGAGCGCCTCGCGCTCCTGCGCGAGGCCGACGCCATCGTGCAGGATGAAGTGCGCCAGGCCGGGCTCGAGCGCCAGGTCTGGCAGGCCTTCGCGGTGCTGCTGCCGGTCCGGACCGTGGGCGTGATGGGCGACTTCCGCACCTACGCCCAGGTCATCGCCCTGCGGGCGGTGACGAGCCAGGACGCCATGACCGCAGACTGGGCGCGCCTGCCCTACGACCTGCTCGGCCGGATCTCGAACCGCATCATCAACGAGGTCCAGGGCGTCAACCGCGTCGTCTACGACATCTCCTCCAAGCCTCCCAGCACCATCGAGTGGGAATGATTCTTCAGAGCGCCTGAATGTGGAAGACTCCGGTTTGGCAGTTGGGCTCCTTTGTGCAAGCGCTCATCCGAACTGCCTCGCACGTGTCCTGACAACGCGTTCCCCTCTCGCGGTCCCGGCGGGCAACTGGATCCACGTGACCCCGACGCCCCGATGAGCGCCGCCGGGCGTGACATGCGTGACCCCGACGCCCCGATGAGCGCCGCAGGGCGCGACATGCGTGACCCCGACGCCCCGATGAGCGCCGTAGGGCGCGAAGAGGCCCTACCGCAACGCGACCTCTTCCACCGCTAAGGACTAAGAATGAAACAGCACGCCGACTTCGTCCATCTGCACGTGCACTCGGAATACAGCCTGCTGGACGGGGCGGCCCGCCTCGAAAAGCTGGTGGAGCGGGCCAAGGCGCTGAAGTTCCCGGCGCTGGCGCTGACCGATCACGGCAATCTCTTCGGGGCGGTCGACTTCTACACCGCGTGCAGCAAGTCGGGGGTGAAGCCGATCCTGGGCTGCGAGCTGTACGTGGCGCCGGGCAGCCGCTTCGAGCGATCGAGCCAGGATGGCGGCTACGAAGGGGCGAGCCACTGCACGGTGCTGGCCCGCACCGCGGCGGGCTACGCCAACCTCATGAAGCTCGTCTCCAAGGCCTACCTCGAGGGCTACTACTACAAGCCACGGGTCGACCGCGAGCTGCTGGCCCAGCACGCCGACGGGCTGCTCGTGCTCTCGGGCTGTCTCAACTCCGAGGTGAGCCGGATGCTCTCGGCGGGCGACGCGGAGAAAGCGCAGCAGACGGCCGGCTGGTACCAGGAGGTGTTCGGCAAGGACCACTACTTCATGGAAGTGCAGTCGCACGGCCTGGAGCAGCAGGTGTCGGTGACCGAGGGCACCATCAAGATCGCGCGCGCCATCGGCGCTCCGCTCTGCGGCACCAACGACTCGCACTATCTCGAGGCCGAACACTCGCGCGCCCACGAGGCGCTGCTCTGCATCCAGACCGGCACGACGATGGGCGATCCCAATCGCTGGAAGTTCTCCAGCAACGAGTTCTACGTGAAGTCGGCCGAGGAGATGAAGGCCGTCTTCAAGGACCTGCCCGAGGCCTACCGCAACACGCTCGCCGTCGCCGAGCGCTGCAACGTGGATCTGCAGTTCGGCCAGTTCCACCTGCCGAACTACCAGGTGCCGGACGGCTACACGCTGGACTCCTATCTCGAGCACCTGGCCTTCGAGGGCCTCGCCCGCCGCTATGGATCGCAGCCCGCCGACGCCATCGTCGAGCGCCTGCGCTACGAGCTGGGGGTGGTCTCCAAGATGGGCTTCTCGGGCTACTTCCTCGTGGTGTGGGACTTCATCGCCCACGCCCGGAAGCAGGGCATCGCGGTGGGCCCCGGACGCGGCTCCTCGGCGGGCTCGCTGGTGGCCTACTGCCTCGGCATCACCAACGTCGATCCCATCCGCTACGGGCTCATCTTCGAGCGATTCCTGAACCCGGAGCGGATCTCGATGCCGGACATGGACATCGACTTCGCGGACGACCGTCGCGACGAGGTCATCCGCTACGTGGTGGATCGCTACGGGGCGGACCGGGTGGCCCACATCATCACCTTCGGCACCATGGGGGCCAAGGCGGTCATCCGCGACGTGGCCCGCGTGCTCGGCTTCTCCTACGGGGAGGCCGACCGGATCGCCAAGCTGGTGCCCGGCTTCCCGCTCAACATCTCCCTCGACGAGGCGCTCGAGAAGGCCCCGCCGCTCGCCGAGCAGGTCAAGCGAGACCAGCGCGTGGGGGAGATGTGGGGGGTGGCCCGCGCGCTCGAGGGCTGCACGCGCCACGCCTCGGTGCACGCCTCCGCGGTGGTCATCTCGGACGAGCCCCTGATGGAGCGCGTGCCGCTCTACAAGGACCCGAAGCGGCCCGAGCTGATCACCGGCTACGCGATGGGCCCCATCGAGAAGCTCGGCCTGCTCAAGATGGACTTCCTCGGGTTGAAGACCCTGACCGTGATCACCGACGCGCTCCGGCTGGTGAAGGAGTCGCGCGGGATCGCGCTCGACGCCGACGCCCTGCCGCTCGACGACGCCAAGACGTACCAGCTCCTGACCGAGGCGCGGACCTTCGGGGTGTTCCAGCTGGAGTCGGGGGGCATGCGGGATGCGCTCAAGCGGCTCAAGCCCCAGCGCATCGAGGACATCATCGCGATGGTGGCCCTGTACCGGCCGGGCCCGATGGACCTCATCGACGACTTCGTCAACCGCAAGCACGGCCGTGCGGCCATCGCCTACGAGCACCCGCTCATGGAGCGGCACCTCCAGGAGACCTACGGGATCATGGTCTACCAGGAGCAGGTCATGCGGCTGGCCGCCGACCTGGCCGGCTTCTCCCTCGGCGAGGCCGACACGCTCCGCAAGGCGATGGGCAAGAAGGACCGCGAGCTGATGGCCCAGCAGCGCGAGAAGTTCGTCGCGGGCTGCAAGGCCAACAAGATCGACACGCGGAAGGCCGAGCGGATCTGGGACCTCATCGAGAAGTTCGCGGGCTACGGCTTCAACAAGTGCCTGACCGCGGACACCCGGATCGAGATGGCCGACGGCAGTCGGAAGCCGATCACCGAGATTCAGGCCGGCGACCTGGTGCTCACCAAGGACGGGCCCTATCGGGCTCGAGCGGTCCGGTCCAGCGGCGTCCGGCGGGTCGGGCGACTCCGGCTGGCCAATGGCATGGAGGTCCGCTGCACGCCCGACCATCCGATCTTCACCCAGCGAGGCTGGGTGAATACCGAAGATCTGACCGGGGACGATTTCGTCGCGGTCGCGCGCGAGCTTCCGGTCGGTTCACGGGAGATTGAGGACCATCTTCCCGCGCTCCTCGGATATGCCCTTTCGGAAGGGTCGCTCAACTACGGAGGCCACTTCTACCTCTATTCCGGATCCGAGCCAGAGATTGAGGACATGGCAAGCACGCTGGCGGCTTTCGAGAACACCGTACCCCGGATCGAGCGTCGCCCGGAGCCGAGGGTGCCTTCGGTCCGTCCGATCCGGAAGGATCGCGCGCGGCCATCGGAAGCCGTGCGATTCCTCTTCGAGGAGTGCGGGCTGCGAGGTAAGGGGGCCCTCTACAAGCGCGTACCCGTCCTGGTCGATGGCTGGAACCTCCGCGCCGTCGCGGTCCTCGTCGCGAAGCTGTTCCAGGGCGACGGGTGCGTCCATCCCGCCACCCGTTCCGTCTTCTATGCCACTTCGTCTCCGGGCCTGGCTGAGGATGTGCAGCGCCTGCTCCTGAAGCTGGGACTCTCGTCGACGATCCATCGCAAGCAGTTCGCCTACCGCGGGGCCCAGCGACGGGGCTACACGGTCAATCTACTCGGTGGACGGGTGGCGTTCGGGTGGTTCGATCTGATCGTCGGCCCGTATCTGGTGGGTCGCAAGTGCGCCGACCTGAGCGCGCTGGCTGGGCACGCGGCAACCGGGTCGGGCCTACTCGCACGCGGGACGGTGGACGTCATTCCCGTACCGCTGGCGCTGACACCCATCCGAGAGGCTATCACCAAGTCTTATCAGAGCCTCCGGGCTGGCTGCCGGGCTCTTGGTATCTCGTATAGGCTGCTGTTCTCGGATGACCGGAAGCGAGGCATCCGCCGCGACACGGTCAGATACCTGGCGGAGCGGCTCGATTCGCCCACGCTCTACGCGCTGGCCGAGTCCCCGATGGGATGGTCACGGCCACGCGGCTTCACCCTCGCGGGCGAAGAGGCCACGTACGATTTCGAGGTGCCAGGCGCAGCCAGCTTCATCGCCAATGGCATCGCGGTGCACAACTCCCACGCCGCCTGCTACGGCGTGGTCGCGTACCAGACCGCCTACCTCAAGGCGAACTACCCGACCGAGTTCATGGCCGCGCTGCTGACCTCCGAAATGGACAAGACCGACAAGATCGTCCAGTACGTCGAGGAGACGCGGGCGATGGGCCTGCGGGTGGAGCCGCCCGACGTCAACGTCTCCCGCGCCCAGTTCACGGTAGCGGGCGACGCGATCCACTTCGGGCTGGCCGCGATCAAGAACGTGGGCGCCACCGCGATCGACTCGATCGTGAAGGTGCGGGAGGCCGACGGCGCGTTCACCTCGCTCGACGACTTCTGCGCCCGCGTCGATCTGCGGCTGGTCAACCGGCGCGTGGTCGAGTGTCTCATCAAGGCGGGCGCCTTCGATTCGCTGCGGAGCACGCGGGCCGGCCTGCTCGCCTCGCTCGATCAGGCGATGGACGGCGGCCAGCGCCGCCAGCGCGACCGCGAGGAGGGGCAGGTCTCGCTCTTCGACGCGCCGGGCGGCGGGCCGGGGCCGAGCGCGCCGGTGCCGCCGCCGGCCGCGCGGGTGCCCGAGTGGCCGGCGGAGGAGATGCTGGCCTTCGAGCGCGAGGTGCTGGGCTTCTATCTGTCCGGTCACCCGCTCGAGCAGTACCGGGAGGTGTCGCGCCGCATCGGCGCGCTCGGCGCGGCCGATCTGGCCGCCCGCTCGACCGGCGCGCGCGTCCTGCTGCTCGGGCAGGTGAGCGCCTTCACCGAGAACTCCACCAAGAGCGGCAACCGCATGGCCTTCGCCACGCTCGAGCTGGTGGACGGCAGCGTGCCCCTGACCATCTTCCCGGAGCCCTACCGGGCCTGCGCGGGAGCGTTGCGCCACAAGGGGCCGGTCATCGTCAAGGGCCGCGCCGATGACAGCGACAAGGGCCGCGTGGTGCTGGCCGAGGAGATCAAGCCCCTGGAGGATGCGGTGGGTAACGGAAGCCTGAACGGCGACGGTCATGGGAACGGCGCGGGCCACGGCCACCCCAGCGGCCATGGCAACGGTCACGTCGACGCGCACGCCTGTCGGATCCGGGTGAGCGCGGCCGCCGAGTCACTCCCGACCCGGCTCGCCGCGATCAAGGCCGCGTGCCGCGAGCACGAGGGACGCACGCCCCTGTTCCTGCACGTGCTGCTGCCCGAGCAGGAGGTCGTGGTGCGCGTGAAGGAGCTGGGCGTGAATCCCGAGCCCGATCTGGTGAGCAAAGTGGAAGGCCTGCTCGGGCCGGGCAGTATACTCGTGGAGTATGCCGGACGAGCTTGAGTTCGAGAAGCCGCTCCTCGAGCTGGAGAATCGCATCGTCGAGCTGCGCGAATCCGGCGATCCGCTCGCCGCGCGCGACGAGATCGCGAAGCTCGAGGAGCGCCTCGCCCGGCAGCAGCAGCGCGTCTACTCCGGCCTGACCGCGTGGCAGCGCACCCAGATCGCGCGCCACCCCAAGCGCCCCCACACCCTCGACCTCATCAACCTGCTCATGGAGGACTGGATCGAGCTGCACGGCGACCGCGTCTTCGGCGACGACAAGGCGATCGTGGGCGGCCTCGCCACCTTCGAGGGCGAGCCGGTGGTGGTGATCGGCCACCAGAAGGGCCGCGACACCCGCGAGAACATCGCCCGCAACTTCGGGATGCCGCATCCGGAGGGCTACCGCAAGGCGCTGCGCCTGATGCAGCTGGCCAGCAAGTTCGGCAAGCCGATCATCACGTTCATCGACACGCCCGGCGCCTATCCGGGGCTCGGCGCCGAGGAGCGCGGCCAGGCCGAAGCCATCGCGCGCAACCTGCGCGAGATGGCGGGTCTGACCAGCGCGGTGATCTGCGTGGTCACCGGCGAGGGCGGCAGCGGCGGCGCGCTCGCCATCGGCGTCGGCAATCGGGTGCTGATGCTCGAGTACGCGATCTATTCGGTGATCTCGCCGGAAGGCTGCGCGGCCATCCTCTGGGGCGACGGGGCCAAGGCCCCGGAGGCCGCCGAGATCATGCGCGTGACCTCGCCGGATCTGCTCAAGCTGGGCGTCATCGACGCCATCGTGCCCGAACCGGTCGGCGGGGCGCATCGCAACTGGGAGGCGACGGCGGCCAGCCTCCGCGCGGTCCTCCGCGACCACCTCTGGCAGCTCAGGTCGAGGTCGGAGACCGAGCTGATCGAGGAGCGCCAGGAAAAGTTCCGGCGGATCGGCGTCTTCGAGGAGACGGTCTGACCCCAAACACGGCATCCGCATCGCTCCTCGGTTTGACATGCCCAGGGGCGGGTGCTACCGTAAGTCCCGACCATTTATGCTGAATTCTCCTTCAGGGTCGCTCTTGCGCTGATGTCCAAGCTCCACCTGATCACCTATGGCTGTCAGATGAACGAGTACGACTCCGAGCGAGTCGCCGGCCTGCTCAAGCAGGAGCGCTACGAGCTGACCGACCGGCCGGAGGAGGCCGACCTGATCCTGCTCAACACCTGCTCGATCCGCGAGAAGGCGGAAGACAAGGTGTTCTCTCAGCTGGGCGCCCTCAAGCATCTGAAACGGCAGCGCCCCGACCTCGTCATCGGCGTGATGGGCTGCATGGCCCAGCTGCAGAAGGGCCGCATCCAGGAGCGCGCGCCGTACGTGGATCTGGTCTTCGGCTCACCCGCCATTGCGCGGGTCGGCGAGCTGGTGACGCGCGCCCGGCAGGGGCGGGGGCCGGTGCTCGAGACCGGGGAGGGCGCGCTCGTCAAGATCACCGCGCGTCCCGACGGCGGCCAGCGACTCAAGGCCTTCGTCACCGTGATGGAAGGCTGCGAGAAATACTGCACGTTCTGTGTGGTGCCGACCACGCGCGGGCGCGAGCGCAGCCATGCCCCCGAAGTCATCGTCGAGGAGATCCGCGGTCTGGCCGCGGCGGGCTGCCGGGAAGTGACGCTGCTCGGGCAGACCGTCAACGCCTACGGTCGCGATCTGAGCCCGCCCACGGACCTGGCCGTCCTGCTCGAGCGGGTCAACGACGTCGACGGCATCGAGCGCATCCGCTTCACGACCTCGAACCCCTACAACCTGACCTCCCGCCTCATCCGGGCCATCCGCGACGTTCCGAAGGTGTGCGAGTATCTCCACCTCCCGCTGCAGTCCGGCTCCGACCGGGTGCTCGAGCGCATGAATCGTGGCTACACGTGCGCCCGATACCTGGAGCTGATCGCCGAATTGCACGAGACGGTGCCGGATCTCGCGCTCTCCACCGATCTCATCGTGGGCTTCCCCGGAGAGACCGACGAGGACTTCGCGCAGACGGTGGACATGGTCGAGCGGGTGGCCTACGACAACGTCTTCGCGTTCCGCTACTCACGCCGCCCCGGCACCGCCGCCGCGGAGATGGTCGACCAGGTGCCGGACGAGGTGAAGGCCGAGCGCAACCGCCTGGTCCTGGAGGCGGCCGGGCGGGTGGCCGCCGCGCGCAGCCAGCGCCTCGAGGGGCGGACGCTGCCGGTGCTGGTGGACGGCGTCTCGCGCAAGAACGCCGACGAGGTGGCGGGGCGCACGCGCTGCAATCGGGTCGTGAACTTCGACGCGGCCGGCCGCGATCTGCTGGGGCAGGTGGTGGCGGTGCGCATCGCCCGCGCCTTGCCGCACAGCCTGCGGGGCGAGCTGGTCGAGGATCGCGCCGGCGCGAGCTGCGCCGAGGACCAGACCGTTCCCGCGCTGCAGGCCTAGAGGAGGCGCACCATGTTCCTGGAGATGAAGGTGAAGGGGCTGGCGCTGGACCCGCTCTCCAACATGCCGATGATCATCCTGCGCGACGAGGAGGAGAAGCGCTCGCTGCCCATCTGGGTCGGGCTCTTCGAGGCCAACGCCATCGCGCTCGAGCTGGAGAAGATCCCCACGCCGCGGCCGATGACGCACGACCTCATCAAGAACATCCTGGAGACGGTCGAGGCGCGGGTGCAGAAGGTCGTGGTCAACGATCTTCGCGACAACACCTTCTACGCGGTGATCCACCTGCAGATGGGCGGCAGCGAGCTCACGGTGGATTCGCGTCCCTCCGACGCCATCGCGCTGGCCCTGCGGGTGGGGGCGCCGATCTTCGTGGAGGAAGACGTCGTGCAGAAGGCCCGCTCGGTGGAGGTGGCCAAGGAGACCTCGATCGGCAGCGGCAAGGGCGACGACCAGGCCAAGATCAAGGAGTGGCTCGAGTCGCTCAAGCCCGGTGACTTCGACCGCATCGAGCGGGGCAAGGACCCGAAGAGCCCGGACGAATAGTGGATGCGGGTCGGGCTGTTCACCAACAACTACCTGCCATTCCGCGGCGGGGTCACGACCGCGGTCGAGACCCTGCGGCTGGGGCTTGAGGCCCTCGGCCACCGCGCCTGGGTCTTCGCGCCCGCCGCCCAGCAGCCGCACCACGATCCGTCGTTCGTCTTCCGCTATCCGTCGATTCCCGCGCCCACCTATCCCGGCTTCTCCCTGGCGGTGCCGGTCTCGCGACGGCTGGGGCGACTCGCGCGCCGGCTCGAGCTCGACGTCGTCCACGTCCACCATCCGTTCCTGCTCGGGGTGACCGGGCGCCGTGTGGCCCGCCGCCTGCGGCGCCCGCTCGTCTTCACCTACCACACGCGCTACGAGAAGTACGCCCACTACGTCCCGCTGCCGCAGCGCCTGGTGCGCGGCCTCGCGGTGCGCCTGGCGTGCCGCTTCGCAAACTCGGCGGACCTCGTGGTGGCGCCGTCGGATCACGTCGCCGAGACGCTGCGCGAGCGCGGCGTGCGGGCTCCGATTCGCGTGATCCCCACCGGCGTGGACCTGGGACTCTTCAGCCCGGGCAGCCGCGAGCGCGCGCGCCGCCGCCTCGGCTTGCCCACCGAAGGGCTGATGTGCCTCTACACCGGACGGCTCGACCGCGAGAAGAGCCTCGAGCGCGTCCTCGACGCGTTCGAGTCGGTGGCGGGCGCGGTGTCGGGCGCCTCGCTGCACCTGGTCGGCAAGGGGAGCCACGGTCACGCGCTGGAGCGGCGGGCCGCCGCGGGCGGGGCGGCGCGGCGCATCGTCTTCCACGGGGGGCTCGGCCGCGACGCCCTGCCGGACTACTACCGCGCCGCCGATCTCTTCCTCTTTGCGTCGGAGACCGAGACGCAGGGCCTGGTGCTGGCGGAGGCGCACGCGTGCGCGCTGCCCGCGGTGGCGGTGCGCGCCTCGGGCGTGGACGAGGTGGTGACCGACGGCGAGACCGGCGTGCTGACCAAGGGCGAGACCGGCGACATGGCCGACGCGGCCATCGGCCTGCTGCTCGACCCGGAGCGGCGCCACGCCATGGGACACGCCGCGCGCCGGCTCGCCGAGGCGCGCTTCTCGGCGACGCGCCAGGTCCAGGCCATGGTCGGCCACTACGAGGCCCTGCTCGCGAGCCGGGGCTGATGCCGATGCCGGTGGCGACCAGCCGCACCCTGCGACTCGGACTGCAGAGCGAGTGGGACCCGTACACCGCGGGGCCCGGCCACCAGGGCCTCCTGGCCTGGGACTCGCGCGTACGCACGCTGCTGCGCGTGCTGGTCTCGTATCCGGAGGTCCGCTACATCCTGCCCGACCGCATCAGCCTCGACCCGGCCGCCGACCCCCGCACGCTCGAGACCATCGCGCGCTTCCTGGAGCGGCAGAGCTGGCTCGTGCGCCGCGTCGCGGTGAGCTGAAGGCCGTGATCTGGAATCGCGAGGCGGAGACGGCGTCGCGAGCCCGGACGCGGGCGCTGCAGGGCAGCCGGCTGCGCGCCTCGGTGGCATGGGCCCGTGAGCGCGTGCCCTTCTATCGTGACGCGCTGGCCGCCGCCGGCGTGAAGGACGAGGCGGTGGATCTGGATCGGCTGGAGACGCTGCCGTTCACGGCGAAGGAGGACCTGCGGCAGCACTACCCGTTCGGGCTGTTCGCGGTGCCCCGCGAGGAGGTGATCCGCATCCACGCCTCCTCGGGCACACGCGGCAAGCCCACGGTGGTCGGTTACACCCGGAACGACCTCCGCATCTGGCGGGACGTCATGGCCCGCTCCCTGGCCGGGGCGGGCGCCGAGCCCGGGCAGCTGATCCAGATCGCGTATGGCTACGGGCTGTTCACGGGCGGCCTCGGCTTCCACGATGGCGCCGAGCACATGGGCCTCACGGTGGTGCCGGTCTCGTCGGGCAACACCCTGCGCCAGATCCTGCTGCTCCAGGATTTCCGGCCCCACGGCCTGGCCTGCACGCCGTCGTTCGCCCTCCACATCGGCGAGAGCCTGCGCGAGCAGGGGGGCGATCCGGCGGCGCTCGGCCTGCGCTACGGGCTCTTCGGGGCCGAGCCGTGGACGGAGGCGATGCGGGCTCGGCTCCAGAGCTTGTGGGGCTGCCCGGCGGTGGACTTCTACGGCCTCAGCGAGGTCATCGGCCCCGGCGTGGCCAGCGAATGCGTCGAAGCGCGCGACGGGCTGCACCTCAACGAGGATCACTTCCTGCCCGAGATCGTCGACCCGGCCAGCGGGGTCCCGCTGCCGGTCGGACGCGAGGGCGAGCTGGTGCTGACGTCCCTCACCAAGGAAGCCCTGCCGGTGATCCGCTATCGCACCGGCGACGTCACCCGGCTCGACCCCGAGCCGTGCCGCTGCGGGCGCACCACCGTGCGGATGGCGCGCATCAAGGGCCGCACCGACGATATGCTGATCATCAAGGGCGTCAACGTGTTCCCGTCGCAGCTCGAGGCCGCGCTGCTCACCGTGCCGGACCTCGCGCCGCACTACCAGCTGCTGGTGGATCGGCGCGGTGCGTTCCCGACGCTGGCCGTGCACGTCGAGCCCGCGGAGCGGGTGGTGCAGGGGTGGGGCGGCTTCGAGGCGGCCTCCGCCCAGGTCACCGCCCTCTCCGCGCGGGTCG
Organism: Candidatus Methylomirabilota bacterium; assembly: GCA_035315345.1. Lineage (NCBI taxonomy): Bacteria > Methylomirabilota (SeqCode) > Candidatus Methylomirabilota bacterium. The sequence goes on along the minus strand of DATFYA010000118.1, from coordinate 5,502 downwards.
CCGCGTGCCTGCGTGGCCATCTCGGGCTGAATCCTGAGATCGCGGTAGTCGCCCCGAAGACCATCCCGCGCAGCGAAGGCAAGGCGGTGCGGGTCGTGGAAAGGAGAGCATCATGACCGAGCGCAACGAAGCCCAGCTGCTGGTCCGCATCCAGGCGGGGGAGCGGATCGAGTCCCCCGAGGAGATGACCGACGACTACCGCCAGAACCTGGTCCACCTCATGACCATGCAGGCCGACTCCGAGCTGGCCGGCGGCTACGGCTACGTGCCGTGGATCACCAAGGCCCCGGGCGTCGAGGAGAAGCACGTGGTCGCCCAGATCGTGAAGGACGAGCTGCGCCACGCCACCGTCATGTACGGGCTGCTCGCGGACCTGGGCGTGGACGTCGAGGCCCACGTGCGCGCCCACGACGAGGCCTTCACCATGCGCGTCGAGGACGACGCCGACATCGGCACCGCCCGCATCACCGCCGACAAGCGGGTGAACATCTTCTACTACCCGATCGACACCTGGGCCGACTTCGTGTTCTTCAACTTCTGCATGGACCGCGGAGCGGGGCACCAGCTCGAGGACGTGCGGGCCTGCTCCTACGGGCCGTGGGTGCGCGCCATCGAAGGCATCTTCAAGGAGGAGAAATTCCACATCCGCCACGGCGAGTTCTGGGTCAAGCGGCTCGCCGAGGACCCCAAGACCCGCGGCGAGGCCCAGGCCACGCTGAACAAGTGGTACATCCGCACCATGAACATCTTCGGGCGCCCCGGCTCGGCCAAGAACGTGCTCTACCGCAAGTACGGGCTCAAGCTGCGCGACAACGACGAGGTGCGCCAGACCTTCGCCCGCGAGGTCGCCGAGAAGGCGGGCGCGGTCGGTCTCACGCTGCCCGAGTGGATCCCGCAGTGGGATCGGCTGCCGGAGGAGGCGCAGATCCCGGGATAGCCCGGTGCGACACGTGAGCCGGCGCCTCGGGCTGCCGCTGCTGCTGGTCCTGGTTCTCGCGGCGTCACCCGCGGGCGGGCAGGGCACGCGGCAGGTGAAGGTCGTGCTCGAGTTCCAGCAGCACGCCCAGTCGAGCCGCCAGGCCGCGGGCGGGCAGGGCGGAGTCATCGTGGAGTCATCGCGCGGGGGTGATCCGCGCGTGCGAAGCCGGGGCGGCCTCGCGGCGGAGGAGACCACCACGCGGATCAGCCGGTCCTCCGGTCTCTTCACGGTGGTCCAGGACGGCGCGGAGGGCTCGATCCTCGTGGCGCGGGACGTGCCCGCCGCGCAGGTCGCGTACTACTACGACTACGCCAGCGGCCGCGGCTACGTGGCGCCGGGCGTGGCCTGGCAGCGGGTCGGCACCGCGCTCGCGGTGCGCCCGGTGATCCTGCCCGGCAACCAGATCCGCCTCACGCTCACCCCGGTGATCAGCTACGCCACCGGCGCCGGCGACGGCCGCGTGGAGATCGTGGAGGCCGCCACCCAGGTGATCGTGCCGAATGGCGCGCGGCTGCAGATCGGCGGCGCCACCGGTAGCCTCCACGCGGTCACGCGCCAGCTGCTGGCCTACCGTGCCGAGCGGAGCTCGCAGGACACCGCGCTCACCGTGGGCGCCACGATCCTGCCGTAGCGCCGGTGGGCGCTCCGGGGCGATGCAACGGTGAAGCGACGCAGCGCCACGCCGCGCTCCAGCGCGCGCCGTGGGCGCAGGAGCTGGGCGTGGAGTACCTCGATCTCGCCCCGGGGCGGTGTCGCGTCGCGCTCACCCTGCGCCCCGCCATGCTGAATCACCTCGGCCGGCCCCACGGGGGCGTGATCTTCTCGCTCGCCGACGTGGCCTTCGGCGCCGCCTGTAACTCGCGCGGCGGCACCTGGGTGGCCCTCTCGATGACGATCAGCTTCCTGACCGCCGCGCCGCCGGGCGCCCGTCTGATCGCCGAGGCGCGCGAGCGTCGGCAGGGCCGCCAGGCCGCGTTCTACGACGTCACGGTGTCCGCCGACGGGGCCACGGTCGCGACCGTGCACTGCGTGGCGCACCGGATCCGCGAGCCCGCTCGCTGACGCGCCTTCGGCCCGGGCATCCAGCCCGCCGCGCGGCTCAGACGGGATCGGCGAAGTACCGCGCCAGCGGCACGTCGGCGACGCGCACCAGCACCGCCTTGCGTACCACGCGGGCGCGCAGCTCAGCCAGCGCCTGCATTTCCGGATCCCGCCGCGCGGCCTCGAGCCCGTCCTCGCGATCGAAGCGCAGCAGATGGATCTCGTCGGGCGCTTCGGCGTCGGGCGCCGCGTCGGGCCCGACCGGGGTCCAGATGCGCTCGAACGCGCCGCCGTGGCGCTTGAAGACGGGGAGGACACTGCGCTCGTAGCGGCGCAGTCCCTCACGCTGGCCGGGGGCCAGGTAGATCAGGGCCAGATAGCGCACGGTGCGTCGCGGGCTTCGTGGTGAAGTTGACATAATGTCCCTTATCGGACTTGAACCGGACGCACGCTACGGCGACTCGATGCCTGGCTCCCGAGAGCGATGGTGGCTACGGGCGCTTCGTCTGAAGGTCGGCGATCCTCGCCCGGACGTCGGCCGCCCGCCGCGTGTCCGGGGCCTCCTTGAGCAGGCGCTCGTAGGTGGCGACGGCGTCGGTGGGCTTGCCGGCCAGCGCCTGCGCCCGGGCCAGGTCGATCAGGGCTTCTTCGAAGAAGAACTGTCGCGGGCTCTCCTGCCGGACGAGCGCCTCGTAGGCGGTCACCGCGTTGGCGTAGTTCTTCTGCGCCTCCCACGTGTAGCCGACCCCGGAGGCCGCGAGCGTGCGCACGCTGCCCGTGGCGCCCTTGGCCAGCGCCAGCTCGTAGGCTCCGCGGGCGGCCGCGTAGTCGCCGGACTGATACTGCAGGTTGCCGAGCTGATAGGCGGCCACCGGCGCGGCCGATGTGCGCCCGTGCTGTGCCAGCACCTGCTGGAGCGCGGCGACGGCTTTCTGGCGCGCGTCGCCGGTGGCCAGCGGCCCGTCGGCCTGCTGCACCACGTCCGCGGAGGCGGCGAGCGCGGCCTGGCCGCGGGCGTCCTCGGTGCGCATCCAGAGCCAGACCGCGAGCACCAGCACCGCGACCACGACCACCACGCCGGCGATCTTGAAGCCGAGCCGCGCTCCGCGCGAGCCCAGGACCTCGGCGAGGTCGGTCACGGCCGGCGCTCCGGCACCGCCTCGCCGGGCCGCTCGATCCAGATCTCGCCCTTGACCGCGGCGCCGTCGGCGGCCGAGAAGCTGCCGGTGCGCAGCGTGCCGGTGAGCACGCCGGTGGGCAGGATCTCCACGCGCGTCGAGGCCGACAGGTTGCCGCGCACGGTGCCGCCCACCACGATCGCGCGCGCGTTGATGTTGGCGTCCACGTCGGCGCCCTCGCCCACCAGTACGCGCCCGGTCACGTTGATGTCGCCCTCGAATCGGCCCGCGATGTGGAAATCGCCCTCGCCGGATACCTCGCCCCGGAAGGCGATGCGCTCGCCGATCGCGGCCGGCCCGCCGCGCGCGTCGCGATGGGCGGCCAGATCGGCGGCCAGCGACTCCGGATCGGCGCCGGCCAGGCCCAGGTAGCGAAGGGTGCGGCTCAGCGCGCCCACCGCCGGCCGCTCTAGGTGCCGAGCGTGGGCTGCTCGCGCGTCACCCGCTCGGCCTCGAGACGACGGAGCCCGAGGCCGGAGAAGACGAGCAGCATGCAGGAGCCGATGATGAGGAAGGTGACCACGCGCGGCGGCGCGACCACCGGATACTCGGCGAGGTGGATGCTGAACTCGATCGGCAGGGTGACGAGCGCGAGGGTGGCGGCCAGGCTCGCACCGGCGCGCATCCACCCGGCGGTCGTTCCCACTGTCCACACCATGTCGCGTAGTGTAGCCATCGAGATACGCGAAGGCAACTCCTCGGTGGCTTGACGCGCGCGATCGCCGGGACTACGCTCCGGCCGATATGCCGCCACCGGCTCGACGGGCGCGTCTGGTTCAGGTGGGAATCTGGCTGGCGACGCTCGTCTTCATCGTGATGCTGTTCCTGCCCCTGATTCGCGAGGCGCTGCGCCGCGCCGCCGAGCCGCTGCCGGGCGGGCACTTCTGACGGTCGTCTAGCCGGTGGGCCCGTCCGGCGGGGGCGCCCCCTGCCCGTTGCCCCGCCGCGTCAGCTCGAACGCCATCAGCCCCACCGTGAGCGTGAGGATGATCCACCCCGCGGTGTCGAGGTTCACGATCAGCCAGCCGATCAGGCTGAGCGCGGCGAGCAGCCAGATGAACGCCACGGATCGCGAACTGGGCCACTTCATCGGCCCTATTGTCGTGGCGGTCGGGGTGCAAGTCAAACGACGGGTCAGAGCCGACGCAAAAAGTTGCTCGGATCGTCGAGGAACGCGCGCGTGATGCGCACGTGCTCGACGTCCTCGTAGGCGATCGGGGCGATGGTGCCGCCCTCGAGCAGCAGCAGCTGCGCGTGAGGGAGCGCCATGAGGATCGGCGAGTGGGTGGCGATGACGAACTGGCAGTCCTGGGCGGTGCGGTCTCGCAGGATGGCGAGCAGCGCGAGCACGCGCGTGGGCGACAGCGGCGTCTCGGGCTCGTCGAGGAAGTAGAGGCCGCGCGGCTGCAGCCGCTGCTGCAGCAGGTGCAGGAACGTCTCGCCGTGGGAGCGCGCGTCCGGATCGGGCCCGTACCGGCGCGCCAGCGCCGCCCGCTCCTTGGCCGCCGCGCCCACCGCCAGCCGCTGACCCCAGGAGCCTTCGGGGAGCGCGGCGCGCAGCTCGTCCTCGACGCCGCGCAGCCCGTCCATCTGGTCGCGGACGCGCAGGGTGAAGCCGAACACGTCCTCCGCGCGCAGGAACAAGGTCACGCGAGGATGACGTGCGCGCTGGAGGCGGAAGGCGCCCGCGAACACCCGCGCCGCGGCCAGGGTGGGATCGCGCTCGAGATCGCGTCCGCCCGCGGCCACCGCGCCGGTCCCGGCGGCCAGGCCTTCCAGCAGGGTCGACTTGCCGCAGCCGTTCTCGCCGACCAGGAAGGTGACGCGGGCCCGAAAGTCGAGGCGCTCGAGCGAGCGGAAGATCGGCAGCGAGAGCGGAAAGCGATCGGGCTCTCGCGGCCGGCCGCCGCGACGCAGACCGGTGAGGAACAGTCCCGTCGCGGCGCCCGTCCGGCGGGAGCCCGCCCGCTTCACCCCGCCAGGACTCCCCGGCCTAGCGCAGCTCCGGGATGACCCAGAGCGGCCGCTCGCCGCGCGCCACCCGCTGCACGTTGTCGAACGCGTTGCGGAAGGCCTTGAACCAGTTGTCCCAGGTCGGGCCCGCGGTGTGCGGCGTGAACGTCACGTTCTCGAGCGCGAACAGCGGGTGGTTGGCGATCGGGGGCTCTTCGACCATCACGTCGAGCCCGGCCGCCGCGATGACCCCGGTGGTGAGCGCGGTGTGCAGGGCCGGCTCGTCCACCACCGGGCCGCGGCAGGTGTTGATGAGCACCGCGGAGGGCCGCATCATGCCCATCTCCCGCG
>DATFYA010000117.1 GCA_035315345.1 Candidatus Methylomirabilota bacterium | reverse complement strand
GTCGCCGCGCAATGGCACGATCCGTTCCGCGTGCTGATCGCCTGCCTCCTCTCGCTGCGCACCAAGGACGAGACCACCGGCCCGGCCGCGGCCCGGCTCTTCGCGCGGGCCGACACCCCCGAGGCCATGCGGCGGCTGTCGCCTCGCGCGATCGAGCGGGCGATCTACCCGGTGGGCTTCTACCGGACCAAGGCGCGCGTCCTGCGCGACGTCAGCCGCGATCTCATCGCCCGGTACGGCGGCTCCGTTCCCGACGACATCGACGCCCTGCTGACCCTGAAGGGCGTCGGGCGCAAGACCGCCAACCTGGTGGTCACCCAGGGCTTCAACAAGCCGGGAATCTGCGTGGACGTCCACGTGCACCGCATCTCGAACCGCTGGGGCTACGTGCGGACGAAGACTCCGGAGGAGACGGAGATGGCGCTGCGCCGGCGCCTGCCCCGTCGGTACTGGATCGGCTACAACGACCTGCTGGTCTCGTTCGGCCAGAACATCTGCCTGCCCGTGTCGCCGCACTGCTCCCGCTGCCCGATCCGCGCCGGCTGTCCGCGCACGGGGGTGGCGCGCTCCCGCTGAGGGGCAGCCCTCAGCGTCGACGCAGACGCCGCAGGAGCGCGAGGGCCTCGCGGTCCGCCCGCGGCTCGGGGTCTTTCGGGGTCTCCAGCGCCATCGGCACGCGCGCGAACCGCCGATCGTTCATCAGGTGCCGGAACGGCCCGACTCCCAGCGTGCCGCGGCCGATCTTCTCGTGGCGATCGAGCCCGGAGCCGAGCGGCTGCCTGGCGTCGTTCAGGAAGATCTGCACCACCGAGCAGCCGGCCGCCGTCCCCCGCTCCAGCGCGAGGGCGAGGCCGCCCCCGATGGACATGTGGGCGCCGAGCCAGTCACGCGTCGAGGGCACGGGCGACGTCGTGCAGCTCGCGCTCGAGCCGGCGGAGGCGGCTGCTCAGGGCGCGGCCGCGAGGCTGCCGACGGAGCAGCCCGCCCTCGATGAGGGCCAGGAAGGCCGCCGAGATCTCCTCGGCCTCCCAGCCGCCGCGCGGGTTGTACCACTTGTGCACCCAGTTCACCATCCCCAGCAGCGCGAAGACCACGAGGCGCGGGGCCATCTCGCGGAAGACCCCGCTGCGGATCCCCTCCGCCACGATCCGCTCGACGCCCTTGTCGTAGCGGTCCTTCTGGGCGGCGAGCGAGCGCACGAAGCGCGGGGGCAGGTTCGCCTCCTCCCCGAAGAACACGGTGAGGAACGACCGGTTGGCGATCACGAACTGCACGTGCTGGCGCACCACCGTGCGCAGCTTGTCCTCGGCGCCGAGGCGCGAGGCCAGCACCAGGTTCAGGTCGCGGGTGAACGCCTCGATGGTCTCGCGGGAGATGGCGGCCAGCATCTCCTCCTTGGCCCGGAAGTGGGTGTACAGGGAGGCCTTGGACATCCCGAGCCGGGCCGCGATGTGGTCGACGGTGGAGGCCTGGTAGCCGCGCTCCCGGAAGAGGTCGGCGGCCGCCCGCAGGATCTGGGCCCGGGCCGCCTTGCGCCTCGCGTTCATGGCGACCCAGTCTACTTGACACCTCCCGGGGGCCGTGATAAAAACCAGCTAGTCTAAAAAGCAGACTCACCGGTTTTCCTGGCTTTCCTCAGGAGGAGCTCCATGGATCGTCGCGTGATCTCCGGAACGATCGACACCGTCTTCGAGTTCGACTACTCGGTGCAGGCGGAGGACATGCGCAGCCTCTACGAGAAGGCCAAGCGCGACCAGTGGAACGCGAGCCGGGACATCGAGTGGGAGACCGCCGAGCCGTCCGACGGCCGGGTGCTCTCCGACGAGCTGGTGGACGTGTACGGCAGCCGGCTCTGGTCGAGCCTGTCCGAGAAGGACCGGGTCGAGCTGAACCGGCGGGTGGCGGCGTGGCGGCTGTCGGTGCTGGTGTACGGCGAGCAAGGGGCGATGCTGGCCTGCAGCCAGATGGTGAACATCGTGCAGGGCTCCGACGAGAAGTTCTTCCAGGCCACCCAGGTCATGGACGAGGCGCGCCACAACGAGGTGCTGGAGCGCTACATCCAGACCCGCCTCGGCGGCCTGCACTACCCGATGCCCGACAACGAGCGCGTGCTCTTCGACGCGATCCTCACCGACTCGCGCTGGTACATCAAGACGATCGCGCTGCAGCTGGTGGCCGAGACCTTCGCGGTGGCCATCTTCAAGATGATGCAGGAGGCCGCCGCCGATCCGCTCCTCCGCCAGGTGTGCGCGCGCATCCTGCAGGACGAGTCGCGCCACATGGGCTTCGGCATGCTCGCGCTGCCCGACATCGTCCAGCAGGCCAGCGACGGCGAGCGGCGCGAGATGGAAGACTTCACCTGCCTGGCGCTCGAGAAGGTGCTGACCGGCTTCTTCCCGCTCGAGGCCTATCGCGACATCGGCCTGACCCCGGCCCAGATCGAGGAGGCCAAGGCCTTCCGTCGCGACGTGGCCGCCCGCAACGACTACGCGGTCTACCGGAAGTACTTCAAGCGCGACATGCACAGCTCGATGGTGAACAACCTCGCGCGCATCGGACTGCTCACCGAGCGGGTCCGCCCCCGGCTGGCCGCCCTCGGCATCCAGCTGCCCGCCGCCGCGGCCTGAGCCCCGCCGCCTAGGCGCGACCGAGCAGCGCGGCGAGCCGCCGGTCCCGGTACTCGAAGGCGCGGCGGATCCGCCGGCCCGCGCCGAGGGCGTGGATCAGGCGCCCGATCGGCCCCAGCGGGAGCCGGTAGGTGACGCGGTCCTCCACCCAGGTGCCCTCCGGCGCGCCGGCCTCTTCGCGCGCGGGCCCGGCCTCGAACCGATGCCGGTGCTCCCAGCGCGCGAACGGGCCCCGCACCTGCGCGTCGACGAACCGATGCGGCGGGTCGAACTCGCGCACGATGACTCGCCACCGCCCGGGCAGGCCGGGCACCCGAAAATCCAGCAGGGTCCCCACCGCGAGCCGCCGCGGCGGCTCGACGACCCAGCGCGGGCGCGCCCATCGGGGCTGGATGCGCGGGAGGTTGCGGGGATCGGCGAAGAACTCGAAGACGTCGGTGCGCGCCCGCGGAAGCCACATGCGGCGCTCCAGGATGTAGTCCGCCATGACGGCCGCGCTATCATAGGCGGGTGCCGGACGCCGGTCAAACGCGAGCCTACCTCGCGCTCACGCTGATCGCCACGCTCTGGGGCTCGTATCCCGCCTTCGCCAAGCTCGCCCTGGCCCACTTCCCGCCCTACGTGCTGGTGGCGCTGCGCTGCACGCTGGCCTCCGCCTTCCTGACCGTGCTCCTCTTCCGGCGCGGCTGGGACGAGTTCCGCGAGCTGCGCGCGGCCGACTTCCGGACCTTCGCGTTCCTGGGATTCACCGGGCTGTTCGTCTCGACCGGCGGCACCTACCTCGGCATCGCGCTGAGCACCGCGGCCAACGCGGCCATCTTACAAGCGGCCACGCCGATCATGGTGGCTCTCGGCGCGCGGTTCTACCTGGGCGAGCGGCTGCGCCGGCGCCAGTGGGCGGGAGTGGCCGCGTCGCTGGCGGGCGTGCTGCTCGTCATCACGCGCGGCAGCTGGCGCGCCCTCATCCATCTCGAGCTGCTGCCCGGTGACTTCGTCCTGATGATCTCGCTGGCCGGCTGGGCCGCCTACACGATCTACGGCAAGCAGGTCCTGACCGTGCACTCTCCCGCGGTGGCGACCACCGCGTCCTACATCCTGGGCTCGGCCATGCTGCTGCCGATGACCCTGGTGGCCGCGCCGTTCTTCCCGCGGCCCGACTTCACGTCCGAGGCCGCGTGGCTCGTGGTGCTCTACCAGGCGATCCTCGGCGCGGTGGCCCACGTCTGGTGGTACGAGGGCGTGAAGGCGGTCGGCCCGAGCCGGGCCGCGGTCTTCCTCAACCTCCAGCCGATCGTCGGCGTGCTGCTCGCGTGGTTGATGGTGGGCGAGACCGTCGAGTGGCCGGAGGTCGCCGGCGGCGCGCTGGTGCTGCTCGGAGTGGCGCTGACCACCCGGGCACCGGCGGCGCCGCCGGCGGCCCGGCCTAGGAGAGCTTCTTGATCTCCGCGAGCATCCGGTCGGGGTCCGGCAGCTCCCCGCGGCCGTAGCGCTCCACGAAGCGGATCGTGCCCTGGCGATCGATCAGGAAGGTGGCGCGCACGTTGGCGTTCCAGTCGGGCCAGTAGACGCCGTAGTCCCGGCTGGTCGAGCGATGGATGTCGGAGAGCAGCGGATAGTGGGAGATCCCGACCGCCTTCGCCCAGTTCTCGTGGCTGAAGGGGCTGTCCGTGCTGATACCCAGGACCTGGGTATTGGCCGCCTCGAAATCCCGGACGCGCCGGTCGAAGGCGGGCATGCAGGTGGATCAGCCGGGCGTCCAGTCGAGCGGGTAGAAGAGCAGGACCACATTCTTCCCCCGGAAGCTCTGGAGGCTCACGTCCTTGAGCCCGATCGTCTTCAGCGTGAAGTCGGGCGCGGGATCGCCCACGCCCGGGGCCTTGTCGTCGCTCATCGCCTCATCCTTCTCTCACCCGCCCGACTCGTGGGCGGAAGGTGAACGTCTTCTGCTCGGCCGCCTCCGCGGTGCGGCCGGCCGCGAGGCCACGCGCCCGCGACGGGCGCACCGGCATGGGCGGCTTGCGCCGGCCCGTCCACAGATCGCGCCGGCGCGCCTCGAGCGGCGTATCGCCCAGTCCCAGATATCCCGCCGCGGTGACCACGCGCCCGGTCTCCCACAGCCGTCGGAGCCGCTCCGGGTACGTCGCGTCCCGCAGCGCGTAGTGGTCGAGGATCACGCGGCAGCCGGTCCGATCGATGATCCGCAGCAGATGCTCGATTCCGCGCTCGACCACGTCGGCGCCCAGCTGCGACTCCAGATACGCGGGCGGACCCGAGCAATACAGCACGGTCGGCCGCTCGCGGATCAGGTAGGCCGCGGCCACCGCGGAGAGCGGCCCCTGCACGTCGGAGGCGTGAACGAACCGCGTGCCTTCGCGCCGGTCCTCCACGGTGAGCGCGACCACGTAGCCGAGGGCGGTGCCGTCCGGCCCGTGGCTCAGCGGCGGCGACGCCTGCAGCGTCGCGTCGGCCGTCTCGAGCCGCCGACCCTCGGCCACGTCGGGCTCGCACCGGCCGGCGAGGCCCTTCCACAGCGTCGCCGCCCGCAAGGCCTGACGGCCCGCGATGTGCCGCTTCGGGTCCTTGGCCCAGAGCCCGCGCCCGGCGTAGAGCCCCGGATCGTAGCGGAAGTGCTCCTCGTGATAGTGGCTGACGAAGAGCAGGGACGCGCGCGCGGCGTAGGCCGAGATCCGGTCGTTGGCTCGCCGCAGCGCCTCCCACTCCTCGTCCGCCGGCTCGAGGTTGAAGCGATTGGGCGCGAGCATCGCGCCCGGGTCGATCAGCACCCGCGTCTGACCGCACTCGACGTAGGTGGCCACCGATCGGACGCCGAGCGACTCGGCGGCCAGCGGCTGGATGATCAAATGCAGCGACCGCCGTCGACCGGAAAGACGCTGCCGGTGACCATGGCCGCCTCGTCCGAGGCCAGGAACAGCGCCGCCTGGGCCAGGTCCTCCGGCTTGTTGAGCCGGCCGAGTGGCACCGTCCCGCGATAGCGGGTCATGCCCTCCTCGTCCACCTGCTTCTTGCCCATGAACGTGGCGAGCATCGGGGTCTCGGTGGCCACCGGGGCGATCGCCACCACCCGCGCGCCGAAGGCGGCGAACTCGATGGCCAGGCTGCTCGCCAGAGTGTGCACCGCGCCCTTGGAGGCCGAGTAGCACTGCACGCCGGGCCGCGGGCGAATCCCGGAGGTCGAGCCGGTGATGAGCAGGACGCCCGACTGCTGGCGCTTGAAGACCGGCATCACGTGCTTGGCGGCCAGGAACACGCCCTTCACGTTGACCGCCATGATCTGGTCGAACACCGCCTCGTCGACATTCTCGACCGGGGTCGGGAACTGCGGCACGCCCGCGTTGGCGTAGAAGACGTCGAGCCGCCCCCACCGGGCCATCGTCTGCTGGATGGCCGCCGCGTTGTCGCTCGACTTCGACACGTCGGCGCGGATGGCCAGGGCCTGTCCCCCGCTCCGCTCGATCTGCTCCGCGGTCGTCTTCGCCGCGTCCTCCCTCAGGTCGACCACCGCCACCCGCGCGCCCTCGCGCGCGAAGAGCTGAGCCGTCGCCTGGCCGATGCCCGAGCCCGCTCCCGTGATCAGCGCCACCTTGTTCTCGAGTCTCATGCCGCGCCTCCTGCGGGATCGCTCCCGACTTCCTTGATGTCCACGACCGTTCCCCCCGTCGCCCGCACCAGCTCCTCCGGCGCGATCGGAAAGACGCACTCCGGCCGCCCGGCCGCCGCGTAGACCAGATCGTAGCCGAGCAGGTCTCGATCGATGTAGACGGCCAGCTCGCTCTCCAGACCGATCGGCGGCACCCCGCCGATGGTATAGCCGGTCGTCCGCTTGACGGTGTCCGGATCGGCCCGGCGGATCGGGCCTCCGGCCAGCTCTCCGAGCCGGCGCTCGTCGATGCGATTGACGCCGGAGGCCGCCACCAGGAGCGGCCGGCCGGCCGCGGTGAAGACGAGCGACTTCACGATCTGCCCGACGGTGACCCCGAGCGCGTCCGCGGCCTGCTGCGACGTCCGCGCGTGGACCTCGAGCTCGATGACCTCGCGCCGGAGGCCGTGCCGGGCGATCGCCGTCTGCACCTTCAGGACCGCGGGCTTCACGGCGCTAGAGCACCAGCTCCGCCATCAGCTCGAGCGCCTCCGGCTGCACCGCGCCGCAGATCAACGTGGTGATGCCGGCGGTCTTCCAGCGGGGCAGCCGCTCCGCGATACGCTCCCGCGGGCCGCAGAGCGCGACCTCGTCCACGAGCGCGTCGGGCACCGCGACGGCCGCCGCGTCCTTCTTGCCGCCCAGGTAGAGATCCTGGATGCGCCGGGCGTCGCCCTCGTAGCCGTAGCGACTCACCAGCTCGTTGTAGAAGTTCTTGCCGCGCGCGCCCATGCCGCCCACGTAGAGGGCCAGGCGGGGCTTGATGATGGCCCGGCACGCGGCCACGTCGGGCCCCAGCACGATCGGCACGGTGGGCGCGATGTCGAAGGTGGCGAGGGACTTGCCGCCGCCGGCCGCCCGGAACCCGGCCTCGAGGCTCGGGGCGAACACCGCCATGCGGTCGGGAGAGAAGAACACCGGCAGCAGGCCGTCCGCGATCTCGGCGGCGAGCGCCACGTTCTTCGGGCCGATGGCGGCCAGGTAGATCGGAATGTCCGAACGGCCGTGGAGGATGGACTTCAGCGGCTTGCCGAGGCCGGTGGCGTCGGGCCCCGCGTACGGGATCTGGTAGTACTCGCCCTTGTGCTCGACCGGGCGCTCCCGCTTCCAGACCATGCGCACGATGTCCACGTATTCGCGCGTCTTGGCCAGCGGCTTGCCGAAGGCGACGCCGTGCCAGCCCTCCACGACCTGAGGGCCCGAGACCCCCAGCCCCAGGATGAAGCGGCCGCCCGAGAGCTGATCGATGGTCAGCGCGGTGGTCGCGGTGAGCGTCGGCGTGCGCGCGGGGATCTGCATGATCGCGGTGCCGACCTTGATCTGCTTCGTCTGGGCCGCGATCCAGCAGAGCGGTGACACCGCGTCCGAGCCGTAGGCCTCGGCCGACCAGACCGAGTGGAACCCGAGCCGGTCCGCCTGCTGCACGAGGGACAGGTCGATGCCGAGCGAGGAGCGCGAGTAGCCGATGTTGAGTCCGAGGCGCATGGAATCCCTCCGTCAGAGTCGTTCGAGGACGGCGATGGCCAGCGGGCGGCCGCCGCCTCCGCCCGTCCAGCGGTGCTCCCGCAGGCGCACGCGTCCGCGCCGGACCCGCACGCCGTCCTGCTCCAGCAACAGCCGCTGCGTCAGCATCCCGCCGATGTTGGCCCGGCGGCTGATGCCGCCCTGCGCGTTCACCACCCGATGCCACGGCAGACCGACGGGCGCGTGCTTCATGGCCTGCCCCACCGCGCGCGCGGCGCGCGGGTAGCCCAGCAGGGCCGCGATCTGCCCGTAGGTGGCCACGCGCCCTCGGGGAATCCGACGCACCAGCCGGTACACCGCCGCGTGAAACGCCTTCATGCTCGTCCCAGGCCGAACTGTAGCTCGTGCAGCCGGGAGTACAGGCCGCCCTGCGCGAGCAGCTCGGCGTGGCCGCCCGCCTCCCGGATTCGACCCCGATGCAGCACGAGGATGCGGTCGGCTCGCTGGATCGTCGAGAGGCGATGCGCGATGACCACGCTCGTCCGGCCTTCCAGCAGCCGCGCGAGGCCGACCCGCACCAGCGCCTCCGACTCGGGATCGATGCTGGACGTCGCTTCGTCCAGCGCGAGAACGCGTGGATTATAGATGATGGCCCGGGCGATGGCCAGCAGCTGGCGCTGTCCCTGCGACAGGTTGACGCCGCGCTCGCGCAGCTCTTCGCCGAGGCGATTTGGCAGCGCGGTCACGAACCGCTCCGCGTTGGCCGCGGCGAGGGCGCGCCGGATCGCCGGCTCGTCGCGAACCCCGTCGGCCGCGAGCACCAGATTGTCCTCCACCGTGCCCGAGAAGAGGAAGGGCTCCTGGGGGATCAGCCCCACGTGCCGGCGCAGCGTCTCCAGATGCCACTCTCGCACGTCGACGCCGTCCACCAGCACCCGGCCGCGGCTCACGTCGTAGGCCCGGATCAAGAGCCGCGCGATGGTGGTCTTGCCCTCCCCGGTCGGGCCCACCAGCGCCACCCGCTCGCCGCGCGCCACCGTGAACGAGCAATCCTGGAGCACCCACTGCTCGCCCTCGTAGGCGAACCAGACGTCGCGCAGCTCGACCGCGGGCGTGTCCGCCGCGCGGGGCGGGATCACCGCCGGATGCGCGGCGGACGCCGGCGACACGATCGTCGGCTGGCGGTCGAGCAGGCCGAACACCCGCTCCGCGGAGACCATGGCCGCCTGCATCACCGCGTACTTCGCCCCGAGATCGCGGATCGGCAGGAAGAAGCGCCCGGTGTACTCGAGGAACGCGACCAGGGCGCCGAAGGTCAGCGCGCCCGTCACCACCTGCCCGCCGCCGTACCAGAGGAGCAGGGCCACCGCGGCCGAGCCGAGGGCCTCCACGGTGGCGTACAGCGAGGCGTCGTAGAAGGTCGAGCGGAACTGCCCCCGCCGCAGCGCCCCGGACAGGTCGCCGAACGTCTGCCGCTCCCGGTGCTCGCGGGCGAAGAGCTGGATCACGCTCATCCCCTGCAGCGACTCCTGCAGGAACGCGTTCAGGCGGGCCAGCCGCGTGCGCACCACCCGGTAGCTGTCGCGGGCGCGTAGCCGGAAGTATCCGGCGGCCAGCGCCAGCACCGGCACCAGCGCGAAGGTGACGAGGGCCAGCCGCCAGTCCATGCCGAGCATGATCACCACCACGCCGGTCAGGGTGAGCACGTCGCCGAGCAGCGCCACCAGCCCGCTCGTGAACAGCTCCTGGATCGCCTCCCCGTCGTTGAGGATCCGCGTCATGAGCCGCCCGACCGGGTTCCGGTCGAAGAACTTCGCGTCCTGCCGCTGGAGGTGGGCGAAGAGCGCCGCGCGCAGATCGCCGATGACCCGCTGCCCGGTCAGCTGGGTGAGATAGGCCTGGCCGGCCCGCAGCGCATAGAGCGCGATCAGCAGCAGCAGGAAGAGCGCGGCGATCCGGCCGAGCCCGGGCCAGTCCCGGCGCAGGATGTGCTCGTCGATGGCGATCTTGATCAGGTACGGCTGGGTCAGCTCGAGCACGGTCACCGCGGGGAAGAGCGCGCAGGTGGCGAGGACGAGCCGGACGTGCGGCCGGGTGAACGCCCACAGGCGCCGCATGAGACGGGCGTCGTAGGCGCGGCCGAGGATCTCGTCGTCGAGCTCGGTGTCACGCATTGGCCAGCTCATCCTCGAGCTGCTGGACGCGCCAGAGGCGGGCGTAGAGGCCGCCGGCGGCGAGCAGGTCGGCGTGGCGGCCGTGCTCCACGACGTGCCCCTCGTCCAGGACGACGATGGCGTCGGCCTCCGCCGCGGCTTTCAGCCGGTGGGTCATCAGCAGCGTGGTGCGGCCACCGGCTGCCGAGCGGAGGGCGCGCGTGATCTCCCACTCCTTGGCCGCGTCGACCGAAGCGAGCACGTCGTCGAGCACCAGATACGGCGGGTCGGCCACCAGCGCGCGTGCGAGGGCCACCCGCTGCCGTTGCCCGCCCGAGAGGGTCAGCCCGCGCTCGCCCACGACGGTGTCCCACCCGCCGGGCAGCCCGCCCAGGTCGTCGGTGAGGCCGGCGGTGCGCGCGACCTCCTCGAGGCGCCGGTCGTCGGCGCTCTCGTCGGCCAGACGCACGTTCTCGCGAAGGGGCCGAGAGAAGAGAAACGACTCCTGCGGCACGTAGCCGATGGATCGCCTCAGCCGGTCCACCGGCAGATCGAGCACGTCGCAGCCGCCCACGAAGACGGTGCCGCGCGGCGGCTCGTAGAGCCGGCACAGGAGCGCGCCCAGGGTCGACTTGCCGCTGCCGGTCGGCCCCACGATCGCCACCACCGCGCCGGCCGGCACCGCGAACGAGACGTCGTGGAGCGCCACGCCGCGTCGATCGTAGCCGAACGAGAGGTGCTTGAACTCGATCGGGCCCTGATCCAGGCGGGCCTCGCGACGTTCCGGCGCGTCCCCGGGGGCGATGAGCGGGTCCGCCCCGGCGTCGAGGATCTCGATCACGCGCTGCATGGCCGCGAGCCCCCGCTGGATGCTGGCGAGCGTCCAGCCCAGCGCGATGGTCGGCCAGGCGAGCTGCGCGAGGTAGCCGTTGAAGGCGACGAACGAGCCGAGGGTGATCCGCCCGTCCATCACCGCCTTGCCGCCGAGCCACAGGACGATCAGCGCGCCGAGCCCCGAGACCAGGCCCATGAGCGGCCAGGAGATCGACTGGGTCCGGGCCAGGGCCAGGTTGCGGACCTGGTACTCCTGGTTGAGCCGCCCGAACTCGCCGATCTCCCGGTCCATCATCGTGTAGGCGCGCACGACCGGCATGCCGGTCAGGTTCTCCTGCACCTTCGCCGACAGCGCGCCCAGCTGCTCCTGCACCGCGGTCGACCGCACGTCCACGTCGTGATTGAAGCGCTTGGCCACGACCACCAGCGCGGGGAACGGCGCCACCGCGAACAGGGTGAGTCGCGGGTCGATCGACCACATCGCCGCGAGCGTGCCGACGAAGGCGAAGGCGGTGCCGACGAGCATGACGTAGCCGAAGCCGGAGAGCGCCCGCAGCGTGCTGATGTCGTTGGCCGCGCGCGACATCAAGTCGCCCGTTCGGTGGAGGTGGTAGAACGCGGGCGGCAGGGTCAGCAGGCGCGCATAGAGATCTTGACGGATGTCGTGCTCCACCCACTGGGCGGCCCCGAGGATCGCAAAGCGCGAGACGAGCCGCGCCACGCCGTGCGCGGCGGCGAGCGCCAGGATCAGCAGCACGTACGGTCCGGTCCGCGCCGCGGTACCGTCGCGCTCCAGCGCGTCCACCGCCGACTTCACGGTCCACGGGATCCCGAGGGCCATGGCCGTCGCCACCAGCATGCACGCCGCGCCGCCGAGGTAGCGGGGCCGGTAGCGGTCGAGATACGGCAGGAGACGTCTCAGTGCGGACACCGGGTCAGTATAGACCCGGCGCGGCGGCGCACCAGCCGCCGCGCGCCCCGCCTAGCCGGGCAGGCGCGGGGCGCCGTCGCGATACGGGCGCAAGGCCGCGTAGACCGCGAAGACGGTGGGCGCGGCGACCGCATGGCGCTCGGCCAGCCGGACCGCGTGACCGTGCAGCGCGTCCAGCTCGAGCCGCTTGCCCTGCGTCAGGTCGTGGTGCAGCGACGAATACGCGTTGGGCGCGACCCCGTCGAGGAACTTCATGCCCTGCTCGAGCAGGCTCTCGTCGACCGGCGCCCCCGCGGCCCGCCCGATCGTCACGATCTCGGTGACGATGCGCCGGTACAGCTCCCGCACCTCCGGCAGCGCGCGGAGCACGCCGGCCGGGCAGCGGGTCAGGGCGGTCATGCCGGCGTGCGTGGTCAGGAACACGTACTTGTCCCAGAGCGCGCGCTCGACATCGGTGACCAGCTCGGCGGGGATCCCCGCCTTCTGACAGGAGGCGAGGAAGGCGCGCGCGCGCTCGGTCAGCCGTCCGTCCATCTCCCCGAAGGTCAGGTGGCCGCCGAAGGTGTGGGTGATCACCCCGGGCGCCTCGATGGTGGCGAAGACGCGCACCGCGCCGCCCAGCACGTGACCGGCCCCGAGCGCGCGGCCCAGCTTCTCCTCGTTGTCCACCCCGTTCTGGATCGAGAGCACGCCGCTCTCGGGACCGACCACCGGCCGGATCAGCGCCGCCGCCGCCTCGGTGTCGAACGACTTCACGCAGAAGAGCACGAGATCGGCGGGCGGCAATCCGTCGAGGCGCTCGACCGCCGGCGCGCGCACCGTCCATTCCCCTTCCACCGCGGACTTGATGCGCAGGCCGTTCGACCGCAGGGCGGTCAGATGGGCGCCCCGCGCCACGAAGGTCACGTCCTCGCCCGCGCGCGCCAGCTTGGCGCCGAAATACCCGCCGGTCCCGCCCGATCCCATCACCACGATGCGCATGGCCGCCATGCTGGGAGAGGCGCGCCGGGTTGTCAAGCATCGGGCGTGGTATTCTCGAGCTCCGTGAGCGAATCCTTTCGTGACGTCGCGGTGGACGCCGCCCGCCAGGCCGGCGCTTTCCTGCGATCCCGCTTCGGCACGCGCCCCGCCGTCAGCTACAAGGGCAGCCCGACCAACCTGGTGACCGAGATGGATCGCGGCGCCGAGGCCATCATTCTCGACGCGATCCGCCGCCGGTTCCCCGGCCACTCCATCCTCGCCGAGGAGAGCGGCGCCCTCGCCGGCTCCGAGCCCGGCGCCGAGCCCTACCGATGGATCGTGGACCCGCTCGACGGCACCACCAACTACGCGCACGGGTTCCCGATCTACGGGGTGTCCATCGCCCTGGAGCGGGACTCAGCCCTGGAGGTCGGGGTGATCTACGATCCATCGCGCGAGGAGATCTTCGTGGCCGAGCGCGGGCGCGGCGCCACCGTGAACGGCGCGCCGCTGCGCGTCTCCGCCACCGCGGCGCTCGGCCAGAGCCTGCTCGGCACGAGCTATCCGAACGACATCCGCGCCGCGCCGCGGGACAACCTCCTCGAGCACGCCGGCCTCATGCATCGCTGCCGCAGCGTGCGCTCGATCGGCTCGGCGGTGCTCGGGCTCGCCGCGGTGGCGGCCGGGCGCCTCGACGGCTACTGGGAGCAGCGCCTGGGCCCGTGGGATGTCGCGGCGGGCGCGCTCGTGATCCGGGAGGCGGGCGGCACCGTCACCGCGGTCGGCGGCGCCCCGCTCGACCTCGCCGCCCCGTCCATCACCGCCAGTAACGGTCTCATCCACGCCGAGATCGTCGAAGCCCTCAAGGAGGTCGCATCCGAACGATGAGCGACGACGCCCCGCCGTCGAAGCCGGTGCACGTGCGGACGATTCGCGTGGAGATCGCCCCCGCGGGTCCGACGGAGCTGGACGTCACCGCCACCCTGACCGACGAGCGGCCGGTCACGGTCCGGCCGTGGTTCGGCTCCGATCCGCCGCCGGTGATCCACGACATGCGGCTCCGCCTGCGGGTGGCGCAGCCGGGCCTGGTCATCACCGCCGTGCAGAGCGAGATGGCGTCGCATCCCTACACGATCTGCCCCGAGGCGCTGCCGCCGCTGCAGCAGCTGGTGGGGCTGTCGATCGCGCGGGGATTCACCCGCGAGGTCAACGAGCGGTTCGGCCGGCAGCACGGCTGCGCGCACTTCACCGCGCTCATCCACGCGCTGGCTCCCGCGGTGCGCCAGGGCGCGGGCGCCGCGTTCTCCGATGCGCCGGAGCGGCCCGGCGATCGGGATCCCTGGTACGTGAACACCTGCCAGGCGTGGCGGGAGCATGGCCCGCTCCATCGTCTCGTGCAGGCCGGAGACGAGGACGGGCTACGGCGACTCTCCGCGTTCCCGAAGCCCGGCGCGCCGGGCGCCTAGAGGCCGGGCACGCGGTGGCGCCGGCCGCCCAGCACCAGGGCGGGGCCGCCCTCGCCCGACTGGACGAACTGCAGCATCTGGTAGGTGGCGGCCCGGCTGAGTCGCCCGGCGAACCGGCCGCCCTTGACGCGGGCTCGCGGGATCCCGCGCTCGTCCACGCGGAGCGACTCGACGGCGAGGGGCTCGCGGCTCAGATCGTTCAAGGTGGCGGTCAAGCCATCGCCCTCGGCCTCGACGCGCTCGACGATGAACGGCGTGTCCTCGACCTCCACCGGCACGCGCGCCGGCCCGACTTGCAGGTAGTGGCCTTGCTCGTCGACGCGCAGGTTCTCGCGCAGGTTGGCCAGGATCCCCGCATGCGTCACCTCGGCGTCGTCGTGGTACCAGGCGCCGTCGCGGTCGATCCGGAGCCGCGGCAGGGTCCAGGTCGACGGATCGCTCACGGGTAGCTGACCGCGCAGAAGGTCACCGCGCCCTCGGGATCGGGCCATTGGGTGTAGCGCAGCAGTCGCCCGGACGAGCCGGGCAGCAGGCGCAGCAGCGTGTAGATGGGCGACAGGCCGCAGATGCGACGCGCGTCACCGTCGGCGGCGACCGACGCGAAGAAGCCGCCCGCGTCCGCGGCCACCACCGGTTCGAGCATCCGGCGATCGGCCGCCTCGACCGCGGCGAGCGAGTCGGCGGTGTTGGGCGCGGCGTCGCCGAAGCGCGGGCCCACGTGGGCCAGGTCCACACCCGCGATCAGGCAGACCCGGCGCGACGACGACGCGATGGTGTCGCGGAGCGCATCCACGAAGCGCGGCACCCGCGCGTCGGCCTCCGGTCGGCCGCGCCGCCAGATCGCCTCGTGCAGATACGAGGCGAGGACCGGCAGGATCATGAAGGGCCGCCGCCGGCCCAGGAGGCGCTGGAGCATCACGGTCTGGAACTCGATGGAGTGCTCGCGCCGATGGGCGGGCTCGGAGGCCAGCAGATCCTGACCCGCCCGCCCGGCGAGCCCCTCGTAGAACTCCCGGTCCACGGGCACGGCACCCAGCGGCGTGTCGTAGGGCTTGAGCGTCACCGAGAAGGGATCGGCCATCCCGGCATGGCAGGTGCCCAGGATCACGTAGAGATCGGCGTCCGACCGGTCGAGGATCTCCTTGTACGCCCATCCGTAGGTCGAGCCGCCGCGATGGAAGTCGATGTGCGGCGCGATGAGCGCGCTCAGCCCCGAGGAGCGCGACACGCGCGCGGCGGCCGGCGTCGACTCTGGATGGTCCGGTCCGTCGGGGCCGGTGAAGAACGCGTCGATCTGCGCGGTGAGCTCGGCCGGCTCGCCGGCGTACGCCGCGCCCGCGTGACTGGCCGCCCGCACCGGGCTGCGCCGGAACTCGTCCTCCAGGGCCAGGCGCCGCGCCGCGAACCGCTCGCTGTCGAGGAAGCCGGCGCGGTCGAAGCGCTCCACGACTGCCGCGATCTGATCCGCGCTCGGGGTCTCACCGTGTCGCCCTCGCATGACGTCCTGGATCTGGGCGATCGAATGCTCGCCGTCGAAGAGGGACACCAGATCGAGCAGGAGCGGCGGGAGCACCGCGATCTGGTCGGTGAATCCCGCGGGGTCGCGCAGGGCGATGCACTGCTGCCCTTCGTGCTCGACCGGAAAGGCCTCGAGCGCGCGGAGTCGGGGGTTGGCGGAGCCGGTCACTCGACTTCGAGGTAGTTCAGAGCCGATGCCGCATAAATCTTCGCCGCTTCGACCACTTGATCCGTCGTGACGAACTCGTCGACCTGGTGCGGAATGAGCCGGTCTCCCGGGCCGCAGGTGACGATCGGGATGCCGAGCTCCATCCGGAGGATGGTGCCGTCCGTCGAGCCGGGCACGCCGCCGTAGCGCGGCGCCCGCTTCGTGGCCTGCTTCACCCCCCGGATCATCGCCTGCACGAGCGCCTCCGAGCGGTCCACGCGGGTGGCGAGCCGGAAGGCATTGACCGGCTCCCACTCCACCTTCAGACCCGGCTGCGCTCCGGCCACGTCGCGGCAGATGCCCTCGAGCTCGGCGCGGATGTCGTCGGCGCCGACTCCCGGAGTCAGTCGGATGTCGAACGTGGTCTCGGCCACCGCGGGGATGACGTTGGACTGCGGCACGCCGACCTTCACGGGCGGCCCCTGGATGATGGTCGGGGTGACGGTCGGCGGGCGGAGATGCCGGCTGCGCTCGCAGGCGCGGCGGAGGCGCCGCTCGAGGGCGGGCGCGGCGGCCAGCAGCCGGCCGAGGCCGGCGATCGGGTTGACGCCGGCCTCCGGCATCGCCCCGTGGGCCATCTTGCCGCGCACGCGGAAGCGAGCCCAGACCACCCCGCGCTGCTCGAGGCACAGCTCGTTGTCCTCCGGCTCGCAGATGATCGCGGCGTCCAGCTCGCGACCGACCGGCGTGGTACAGAGATGCCGCACGCCGATCATGCCGTCTTCCTCGTCCACGAGCGCGCCGACCACCAGCTTGCCGCGCAGGGTGACACCGGCGCGCTTGATGGCGGCGGCGGCGACCATCGCGGCGGCGAGGCCGCTCTTCATGTCGGCGGTCCCGCGACCGTAGATCCGGCCGTCCACCAGATCGGCCGAGAAGGGCGGGTGCAACCACTCGGCGGGATCGCCCTCGGTCACCACGTCGGTGTGGCCCTCGAGCAGCAGGCTGCGGCGGCCCGGACGCTTCTCGCCGAGCCAGCCGATGACGTTCGGCCGGCCGGGGACGACCGTCTGCACCTCGATCGCGAAGCCCTCGCGACGGAGCCAGCCTTCCACGAAGGCGGCCACCTGGGCCTCGGTCCCGGCGGGATCGCCCGGCCGATAGACGCTCGGGATGCGCACGAGGTCCCGCGTCAACTCCACTACCTCGTCCGCGTCGATCTTGCGGAGGACCTGCGACAGCGCGGCCACAGCCAGGACGGGGCGGCTATTCCAGCGGGAAGGAGAGGATGATGGCGTCGAGCCGGATCACGCGATGCTCTTCCCCGGCGATGTAGAAGTAGTGACCTTCCACCTCCTCGGGATTCTCCTCGAACGCGACCACCGAGCGAACCGGAGGCATGTCCCGGAAGGCGTTGGCCCCCTCGTCGAAGCCGTCGCCACGGCCCACCACCTCGCCGTAGCGGATCGGCGAGCCCTTCGGGCAGTGCACCCGCACGTCGGCCGGCGGCTCGGCCATGAGCCGGACGAGGAGGTTGATGCCGTACACCTGGAACTGGATATCGGGCATGGGACCCTCTGATGGTGGATTTCTTCGATCCTACCACAACTGCTGGTTACCGGACCGGGCAGGTGCGGGCCGACTAGCCTCCGATGCCCGGGAGAGCCTCCTGCTCCCCGTGCCGCTCGATGCCTTCCAGCTTGCCCTCCAGCCGGCCCAGGCCGGCGGCGGCGTCGTCGTACTTGTTGCGGGCGTTGCTCAGGTGCTTGCCCACCACGTCGAAGGCGTCGCGGAACTTCTCGAGGTCGCCGCGCAAGCGGCCCAGGCGCGCCTGGATCTCCTGGGCGTCCCGCTCGATCCGCAGACCGCGCAGGCCCAGCACGATGACACGCAGGTAGGCGTAGAAGGTGTTGGGCGAGACCGGCACCACCCGGCGGCCGAGGGCGTAGGCGGCGGGCGGCTCGTCCTCGCCGTCCTCCTTGACGATCACCTCGTAGTAGATGTTCTCGGCCGGGATGTACATGAGAGCGAAGTCGAAGGTGTTCTCGTCGGGCAGGATGTACTTCTTGGCGATCTCGTCCACCCGGTTCTTGACGTCTCGAAGGAAGGCCCGACGGAGCGCGGGGCGGCGGTCCTCGTCGGGCTCGTCCAGGATGCGCCGGAAGTTCTCGAGGGGGAACTTCGCGTCGACCGGCACGATGCGCTCGCCGATGCGGATGGCCGCGTCCACCCGGTCGCCGGTGGCGAAGGCGTGCTGCAGGGCGTACTGCTCGCGCGGCAGCATCTGGGCCAGCAGGTTCTCGAGCAGGGTCTCGCCCACCCCGCCGCGGATCTTCGGCGACTTGAGCAATTGCTCGAGCCCGGCGATATCGCGGCCCACGTCGAACACGCGCTGGGTGACCTCACCCAGCTTGCCGAGGCTGCCCTGCACCGCGCCCACCACCGAGCCCACGTGCTGCAGCTGCTGCTGCACGCCGCTGCCCACCTGCCCCATCTCCGCGGTCATCCGGCTCGCGAACTGGTGCAGCTCCTCCTTCACGGTGGCCAGCGTCTCGGTCCGTGCCTGATGGGCCTCGGTGCGCGCGGTCTGGATGTCCCGCTGCAGCAGCAGCAAGGCCTGGTCGGGCTGCTGGCGGGCCGCCTCCAGGGCTCCCAGGCGCGCCACCGTCCGCCACAGGGCCAGCGCGGTGAGCCCGAGCACGACCGCGAGCGCGGCGACCACCGCCCAGAGCCCGGTCGCGCTCACGCCGGTTGTCTCCGTCCGCGCCAGTGGCAACAGACCGGGCGAAGCCGGCACGGCGGGCAGACCGTCTCGTCGCGGCGGTCGAGGCACTGGCCGGACATGCGGGTATGGCAGAGCGAGAAGTCGTACTTCACCGGGTCCGCCGGGTCCAGCCGGCGCAGCCCGCTGGTGATCTCCTCGGCCATCTTCCAGTTGCGGCTGCGGCGCCGCGTGAGCCCGACCGCGCGGGCCATGTTCTCGATGTGGGTGTCCACCGGCATCAGCAGCGCCGACGTCGGGATGTCGGTCCACAGCCCGAAGTCGGGCGCCTCGCGACGCACCATCCAGCGCAGGAAGAGGTGCAGGCGCTTGCACGCCCCGCCCGTCGAGGGGCGCGGGAACCAGTGGCGATAGCCGTACGAGAGCCGGTTGCGCGGGAACACCGCGGACAGATCCTGGACGAGGAAGCCGGCGACGAAGCGCTCCAGCGCGGGGCCGACGTGCGGGTCATCGGGGGCATAGCCGGCGCGGAAGAACGCCCCGAGCGAGCCGTGCGCGATGAGGACGCGCTGGGTGGCGAGACAGAAGGCAGCCAGGTCGCGCGGCCGGTTGAAGCGGTAGCGGAAGCCGTCGAAGCGGGCGGCGTCCTTGGCCGGATCGAAGCCCAGGACGAAGCGCGCCGGCGAGTCACCCATGCGGACGAGGGCCCAGTCGACCCACGGCCCGAACAGATCGACGCGTCCGTAGGCCATGCAGGCCGCGAGCAGCGCGACCACCTCGCGGTCGGCGGCGGCCGCGTAGCGGATCGGGAACCGGATGGCGTCGAGGTCGGCGCGCGCGGCCCAATCGAACTCGCGGTAGAGCCGATCGAGGGGCTCCTGGAGCCGGGGCGTCGAGGGCATCCACGCAATCTCCGCCGCCGATTCTAGCATGGTCCCTTGTGGCGCCCGGCGCGGCGCTGCTAAGATCGCGGCACTCCGGCGCCGCACTGCCGGAGTCGAATCGAGGACGTCATGCTGAAGACCGGAATCGTCGGGATGGGCGTGATCGGACAGCGCGTCGCGGAGGCGATCCAGCGCGGCATCCCCGGTGTCGCGCTCGCCGGCGTCGCGGTGCGCCGGCCGGAGACCGCCGCCGGCTTCGCCGCGCTGCCGCTCCCCGCGCTCATCGAGCGCTCGGATCTGATCGTGGAGGCGGCGACGCAGGCCGCGCTTCGCGAGTTCGGCCCCGCGGTGCTGAGCGCGGGCAAGCACCTGATGGTGCTCTCGGTCGGCGCCCTGGTCGGCGTGCTCGACGACTGGGCGCGCCTGGCCGAGAAGCACGGCTGCCGCATCCTCGTGCCCTCGGGCGCGATCGCCGGACTCGACGGCGTCAAGGGCGCGCGCGAGGGCGCGATCACCGCGGTCACCATGGAGACGCGCAAGCCGCCGCGCGGGCTGGCCGGCGCCCCCTACATCGAGCAGCACCGGATCGATCTCGACGCGATCGCCGCGGAGACCCTGATCTTCGAGGGCCCCGCCACCGAGGCGGTGCGCGCATTTCCCGCCAATGTCAACGTGGTGGCCGCGCTGTCCCTGGCCGGCATCGGGCCCGAGCGCACCCGGATCAAGCTCTACGCGGTGCCGGGTCAGGCCCGCAACCAGCACCGGATCACGATCGAGGGCGAGTTCGGCACGCTGCGGATCGAGGTCGAGAACGTGCCGTCCGAGAATCCGCGGACCGGCCGCCTCTCGTATCTCTCGGCCATCGCGATGCTGCGGGAGATGGGGAGCGCGGTCCAGATCGGCAACTGACCTGTACCTAGCCGTGCATGTCCGGTGGAAGAGGAGGGCTCCCCATGCTCAAGGAGTTCAAGGAGTTCGCGGTCAAGGGCAACATGCTGGACATGGCCGTCGGCATCATCATCGGCGCGGCCTTCGGGACCGTGATCACCTCGCTCGTCAATGACCTGCTGATGCCCGTGATCTCCGGCATCATCGGTACCCCCGACTTCAGCAACCTGTTTCTGGTCCTGCGCAATCCGACCGGCGCGACGTTCACCTCGGTCAAGGCCGCCCGCGACGCGGGGGCGGTGGTCCTGGCCTACGGCCTCTTCCTGAACGCGATCATCGCCTTCCTGATCGTGTCGTTCGCGCTGTTCATGATGGTCAAGGGCATCAACCGGCTGCGCCGGCAGGAAGAGGCCGCGCCCGCCGCCCCGGAAGCACCGCCGGCCGAGGTACAGCTGCTCAGCGAGATCCGGGATCTGCTGCGGCGGCGGTGACGGGATTCCCCGCCTCGTGGCGGGGCTCTCGCTCCTGGCCGCGGGCGCGGCTCGCCGCCCGCGCTTATCGTCGCCCATCACCCTGCCGACCGGCGAATACTCCGGGCTAGAATCCGCTCGTGATCTCCGACCGGTCGCAATTGCCGGCGTTCACGGTCAGGATCTCGGGGAATGCCAGCGTGCGCTTGAACTCTGCAAGCTGTTCGGCCACGTGCGAACACTCCGCTTGATCCAGGCCGACAACGTAGAACGAGACCGCGGCATCGGCCGCCGTTATGCGCCTCGAGGCCAACTCCAGAACGGCGATTTTCTGCCATTCCGCCGGGAGCACGTCAGAGATTAGCCGGTCGGCGATCATGACCAGATGGACATCGTGTCTGGCGGCGAGCGCCGGAAGCACATTTCGCCTGCCGCTCTGGTTGAGCTGACGTGCTTCCTCAGATCCGAGCCCCCAGAGATCGAGCACGTAGTGGTCGTTCTCAAAGCTGACGTAACCAATGTCGGTCGCGGCAATAGGCGAC
>DATFYA010000116.1 GCA_035315345.1 Candidatus Methylomirabilota bacterium | reverse complement strand
AAAACTCACGGAGTCGGTTCCTATTCCGCAGCCGATTTCCAGAACTTTCTTTCCGTGCCAGCGTGTGAAGTCGGCGAACCGCGGAATGTGCGGTTCTACGAAATACTTCCGTTGCTCGACCTCATCAAAGTACTCGCGAGTGCCGATCGGCGAGCGCCCATGCCGGATGTTGCAGGGCTGACGGTCCCAGTATTCCTGGACTCCTTCAATAGTCGCTTGGGCGACCTGAGATTTCATTCGCACAGCACCCCCGGTTCGAAATAGGCCATAGTCTGCTGGCGGGGATCCAGGGTGACATTGGCTCACATTGAAACGGATGTCAACCGATCCCAAGCTTCCAACGCGTTGATTGCCAACGGATTCGCCCGTGGGCTCTACGTTGTGCATTCTAAAGCTTCCGATCTCCTAAAACGGCCGGGCCGACGTCCCCACCTGGCCCACGCCCAGCAGGTTCACCTGGAAGCGGAACTCGCTCTCGCCGTTGTGCCGGTTGATGTAGAGGGCCGACAGGGACCAGCAATCGAAGCGCCAGTCGATTCCCGCCCGATACTCGACCGCGTCGGTGCCATTGACGAACTCCCACGCCGCACCTGTCTTGATGTCCAGGTTCTGCAGGACCCGGATCCGCGTCTCGCCGGTCAGGGTACGCTGCGGGCCGACCGGGGCGATCTGCGGGCCCAATGTGACACTCTGCCCCTGCTCGTTGAATCGCGGTCCGAAGGCCGCCGAGAACCGCGGATACACCACCCCGACCAGCCCCGCCGCCTCCCGGAGCCCCAGCCCGTACATGTTGTATCGCACGTAGCCGCCGATGCGGATTCGCTGGTTGGGCTGGAGCGCCAGGTCCGCGTACAGGTCGCCGACCGGCTGATCGATGGGCTTGAAGTTGTAGGTCTGACTCAGCGTGAACCGCATCAGGTCCCAGCGCACGGCCTCCTGGCCCGGCCCGGCCACCGTCTTGGCTCGCAGCACGTTGGTCAGGTAGTACGTCACCTCGTTGGCCCTGCCGAGCCGGTCGATGCCGTGCGCCCGCTCGTAGCCCGGATCGATGCCCGTCCCCGTGTTGTAGCCCGGGTCGTACGTCGGCATGTTCTTCTGGTTGTATCCGCGGATCTCGATGAACTGCGCGCGCGGCTCGATCGAATGCTGCAGCGCCGCGATCCCGGCGAAGCCGTCCGTCTGGTAGACGCGGGCCACCTTGCTCTGCAGCTCCACGCCTCCCTCGATCTGCTGGCGCACGCGCGGATCGTACTCGGACGCCTGGGTCAGGATGCCGTCCAACCCGGTGTGAAAGCCGGTCACCCGCTGGTCGTAGTAGGTGAGACGGCCGCCCGCGAACGGGGTGACGGTCAGGTAGCCGCCGATCGGGATCGGCGCGAAGAAGCGCGGGTGGAAGTCGGCGCGTACGCCCTCCGGGCCGTCCACCTGCCGGATGAAGTTGACGAAGGAGGCGTTCGTCTCGTACAGGAGCCACGGCACCCCGGGCACCTGCTGGCGGACGCCGGCGAGGTCGACCTCGGGCACGCGCTGCAGCTCGAGGGGACGTAGGGTCGTGAGGTCCTGGTACCAGCGCACCTGGCCCAGGAGGTTCCAGTTGGTCCAGGTCTTGGTCAGCGAGACGTTGGTCACCGCCGCGAGCCGTGAGCGGTCGGTCAGGCGGTCCGCGTAGTCTCGGTAGATCTGGTCGTCGCTCGTGACCTGCGAATCCACCTTGAAGGTCAGGCCCGGCGCGATCCGCCAGTCGTGGCGCAGATCGGTCCAGCCCCGGTTCTCGGGAATATCGGGGGGCTGAGTGCCGCGGAAGATCTCGGTGATCCCGAAGGCGCCCAAGGTGCCGCGCTGGTCCCGCGACCAGACGTACCGGTAGTCCGCCTCGACACCGATGCCGCGCGCGCTGAAGGTGTCGAGCGAGACCGTGAGGTCCTGGCTGTCGTTGATCACCCAGTAGAAGGGAAGCTTGGTGAAGTAGCCGCGGCGGCTCGACTGTCCGAACTCGGGGAAGAGGAAGCCGGACTGCCGCTCCTTCCGCAGGGCGGCGGCGAAGTACGGGAACCAGGGCAGTATCGGGACGCTCTTGACCCAGAACGAGGCGTCGCGGCCGTAGACCATATCGTCGAGAGCAGCCGTTCCCGAGCCGAACCGGAACGACCAGGGCGGGTCATCACCCTCACAGGTGGTGAAGGCGCCTCGCCGGACCTCGTAGATGCTCTCCCCGGTCCGGTCCATCCGCTCACCGGTGAGGTGGTAGAAGGGCGCCGAGACCGCGGAGCCCTGGTACACCACGCCGGTGCCCGTCTTCAGGTTGTAGTCGATCCGCTCGCCCACCAGCCGGTCGGGCCCGTCGTAGAAGACCACCTTCCCCTGCGCGATCGCCTGCCCGGTGTCGCGGTTGATCTCGACCCGGTCGGCGAGCAGGCGGGTCTGCCCGCGGACGATCTCCACGTTGCCGATGGCGATCATCAGGTCGGAGGTGCCCCCGACTTGCTGGAGCTGGTCGGCGACGACGGTGGCCTCCTCGGAGCCGGCCGGGATGCTGAAAGCTCCTGCGGAGGACTGGCCGGAGGCGGGGGCGCGCGCGAGAACGACTAGGAGAAGGGCCAGAATGGAACCCAAGACGAGGCCGCGAGGCTCAAGACCGCCCGATTTGTCACGAGCACCGGCGGGGAGACGTCCCGACATTCGGGACATGCTAGCAGGGCGACGGCGGGAGAGGAAGAAGTACTCGGAGATTTACATACGGCTGCGCCGCAGCGGAAACAGCGAGGCCTTGTATCTCTCAGACGCGGCCCAGCGCTAAGCTGAGCCGGGTGAAGGTGGGCGGGAGCCCGTCCTGGCCTGGGTCCCCGAAGACCGTGACTGAGCGTGGCGCCCCGCCCACTGTTCCATCATCGAACCCGAACAGTCGCTTGGGCCAGCCGAGCCCGCATTCACAAGGACGGGTCATGGAACACTCCCATTTCGTGGGAATCGACGTCTCCAAGAACCATCTCGACGTCCACGTCCGTCCCACCGGCGACTCCTTTCGCGTCCCCTACGATGACGCCGGACTCGTCACGCTCGTCGAGCATGTGCGGCCGTTAGCGCCCGCAGTGCTCGTCCTCGAAGCCACGGGCGGCTACGAGGTCCCCGTGGCCGCCACCCTCGCCAGTGCCGCGCTGCCCGTGGCCGTCGTCAACCCGCGCCAGATCCGGGACTTCGCTCGGGCCACCGGGCAGCTCGCCAAGACCGACACGCTCGATGCGCGGATCATCGCACTCTTTGCGGAGGCGGTGCGGCCGGCGGCCCGCCCCGTCCCCGATGAGCAAGCCGCCGCGTTGGGCGAACGCATCGCCCGCCGCCGCCAGCTCGTCGACATGCTCGGCGCCGAGCACAACCGGCGCCGGCTCCTGCGCGATCGCCGCTTGCAGCGGCACCTCGATGCCCACATCGCCTGGCTCGAGGAGGCCTTGCGCCGCCTCGATCAGGACCTCACGACCCTGATCCGGTCGACCCCGGTCTGGCGCGAAACGGACGATCTGCTCCGCTCCGTCCCCCGGCATCGGCCCCGTCACCGCCTGTACCCTCATCGCCGATCTGCCGGAACTGGGGCGGCTCGACCGCCGCCGCATCGCGGCCCTGGCCGGCCTGGCGCCAATCGCCCGTGACAGCGGAGCCTTCCGCGGGCGCCGGATGATCATGGGCGGCCGGCCCCACATCCGGCGCGTGCTGTACATGGCCACCCTGACGGCGATCAAGCACAACCCGGCGATCCGGGCCTTTCACCAGCGCCTCGTGGCGGCCGGCCGCCCCGGGAAAGTCGCCCTCACCGCCGCCATGCGCAAGCTCCTCACGATCCTCAACGCCATGCTTCGAGACCGTCGCCCATGGCAGCCCGCTTGACTCGCAAGACAGTCGCTCAGTCGAGCTGGACGAGGGCAACGAGGCGAGGTTCCGGGCAGACGGCGCGGCACGAGCCGTTCTTCCAGGGAGAAAGCGCTTCCCATCACCTGATGCATGGTGCCCGAGCCGCCCGGAGGCCGGAACTCGGGATTCCCCTTGCGACCGAGCAGGGTAAGGAACAGGAGGGTATTCTGCTCTGCTAGGGTCAGGCGCGATCGTACGCCTTCAAGGTCTGCCTCGCGGTTTTCTCCCACGAAAACCCGGCGGCCCGCCGCAATCCTCGCGCGGAGAGCTCGCGACGGAGCGTCTCGTCCTCCCATAGCCGAACCATGCCCTGGGCGATCGAATCGACGTCCGCCGGGTCCACCATCAGGCCCGCGTCCCCGACGACCTCGGGCAGGGACGACACGTTGGAGGCCAGGACCGGCACGCCGCAGGCCATCGCCTCCAGCACCGGGAGGCCGAACCCCTCGTACAGGGAGGGATAGACGAAGCCACGCGCGCCATTGATCAGCGCCGGCCGGGCCTCGTCCGGGACGTAGCCCAGATACGTGAGACGCCCGGCCCGTCGCAGGCTCTGGATGCGGCGCGCGACTTCGTCGCTCCTCCAGCCGTCGGCACCGGCGAGGACGAGGGGCCCGGCCCGGTTTCCGGCCAGCTCGGCAGCCTGCAGGAGCCTCAGGAGATTCTTCCTGGGCTCGATCGTGCCCATGAAGAGCAGATAGGCGTCCGGCACCAGGCCCCAGTCCGACAGGACCTGCTGCACCTCCGTCGCCGGGAGCGGCTTGAATGACTGGGCGGCCGCGAGGGGCACGACGCTGATGCGCTCCGGGCGAATGCTGAAATGTTTGACGATGTCATCGCGGGTCGACGCCGAGTCCGCGAGGACATGATCCGCAATCTCCAGGGAGCGCGCGATCTCGCTCGCCATGCTGCTCACCCGGGCCCGCGGGTGCCATTCGGGAAACAGCATCAGGGTCATGTCGTGGATCGTCACCACCCGTCGCGCCCGCTTCACCGAATGGGTGAACACATAGTTCGTGGCGTGGTAGACGTCGTACGGTCCGAGGCTTCGCTCGACCGCCGGGGTCAGGCCGAGCTTGCGCCGCAGCTTGCGCCTGGCGCGGAACACGAGGAAGCGGAGCCGGCCCTCGCTGACCACCCGGACACACTTCTCGGCGAAGACCGGCACCTCGCGCGTGCGCAGGGTCCGGGTGAGTCGCGGGTACATGACGATGTACTGGTGGGCGGGCTCCAGCCGCGCGAGAGCTCTGATGAGGTGATAGGTATACTGGCCGATTCCGGCCCGAGGAGGGATCAACGGATGCCCGTCGATCGCAATCCTCATGAGGCCGTGCGGTGCGGCGGAGTTTCTGGCATCTCTGGCGCCCTCACGTAGTATCTTCGAGCATCGGGAGAGCCAAACAATGGCACACTTGAAGTCTCACGTGAAGCGGCTTCTCGGATGGCCGACGGCGGTGCCCCACCTCGTCGTGTCCGCTCCGCCGCCGCGCCACGAGCCGCCACTGGAAGGAGCCGCCCGGGAGCTCCTCGAGCGAGCGACAGCCTACTACTGGTTCCACTCCATCGATCTCGGCAATGGCGTGGTCACCCCAGGCAGCAAGTCGGTGGAGCTGCTCCGTGCCGAGGCGAACGCGATCTTCGGGCCACTCGACCTCCGCGGAAAATCTGTCCTGGACATCGGCGCCTGGAATGGCAACTTCAGCTTCGAGGCCAAACGGCGGCAGGCCGCCCGGGTCCTCGCCACCGATCACCACTGCTGGACCCAGGAGGTCCAGGGTCGCGACACGTTCCATCTGGCCAAAGAGGCGCTGAAGCTCGAGATCGACGAGCTCGACATCGACGTCCCGGAACTCACCCCGGAGCGAGTCGGGCAGTTCGAGGTCGTTCTCTTCCTGGGTGTCTTCTATCATCTGGTGGATCCCATCCAGGCGCTCAAGAATGTCGCGGCCTTGACGAGAGACGTGGCGGTCGTCGAGTCGCACCTGGACCTGGCGGACGTCGAGCGTCCCGCGATGGTCTTCTACCCGGGGGCCGAGCTGAACAACGATCCCACCAACTGGTGGGGACCCAATCGGCTGTGCGTGGAAGCGCTGCTCAGGCTCGTCGGCTTCGCGAGAATCGCGTACCAGCCGCATCCTATCGTGGGAAGCGCCCGAGGCATCTTCCACGCCTACAAGCAACCCTGATTCAGAGTGACGCGCGGGCGTCACGATAGCTGTCGCGTAGCCAGATCCACAAGATCGGCCAGGCGGCGCGCGGGATGCTTCGGTTGTAACGCAGGAAGGTGACCAGACTGATCCCGACCAGGGACAGCCGGTCGCGGATCGACGCGCCGTGATGCTCGAGCCCGAGCGCCGCGTGCGCGTATCCGAAGACCAGGTTCGGCGCCACGCGACCGAACTGGCGGTAGACGACGCGGAGGATCTCCGCGTGAGCCTGCCCCCGCTGACCCAGGGTCTTGGTGTCCGCGTGCAGTCGGGTGCTGGCCAGATAGCTCGGCGTGTACGTGAAGATCTTCCCCGCCCGGGTCAGGCGAATCCACAGGTCGTAGTCCATGCAATATCGCAGAGACTCGTCCAGATAGCCCGCGTGCTCGACCGCTTCGCGTCGGAGGAACACCGTGGGTTGACAGATGAAGCAGATTTCTCGAAAGCGATCCGGGTCGAACGGCTCGGTGGGATATCGCTCCAGGATGGCGCCCGCCTCGTCCACGTGATAGCCCTCACCGTAGACCGCAGACGCCTCCGGATGAGCCTGGAGGGCCGCGACGGCGCTGGTGACCGCACCGGGGAGATAGACGTCATCAGAATTGAGGTAGGCCACGATGCTCCCGGCCGCCTGCCGCCAGCCCTTGTTGATGGCGTGGGCCTGCCCTCGGTCGGGCTCCGAGACCCAGCGGATCCGATCCGAGTACTCACGGAGGATCGACCGGGTCTCGTCGGTCGAGCCGCCGTCCATGACGAGGTATTCGATTCGAGGATAGTCCTGCTTCAGGACACTCTCGATCGTCGCGCGGATGAATCGTCCCTGGTTGAAGGACGGGGTGACGATGGTCACGAGCGGCAGCACGAAAACGAGTGTATCAAGTGCGGCGGGAATGGAAAGTCTTTGCCGACGCTCGTGTATACTGGCGCCGCGACGTCCTCGATACCATGAATCTGTCCGCCAAGATACCGAAACAGCTCAAGCCGCTCGCCCGTTGGCTGGACAGATCGGCCCGCC
The DNA here is from genome assembly GCA_035315345.1 of Candidatus Methylomirabilota bacterium. Lineage (NCBI taxonomy): Bacteria > Methylomirabilota (SeqCode) > Candidatus Methylomirabilota bacterium. The sequence continues at coordinate 902 of DATFYA010000116.1, read as the reverse complement.
AGGCGCTGGCGCGCCGCCGTCAACCGCTCGAGGGCCCCGCGGCCGAGCTGCTCGCGCAGGTCCAGCGCTACTTCTGGTTCCACTCCATCGATCTCGGGAATGGGGTCGTGACCCCGGGCAAGAAGTCGCCGAAGGTGCTCCGCGCGGAGGCCGACGCGATCTTCGGCCGCCTGGACCTGCGCGGCAAGTCCGTCCTCGATATTGGCGCCTGGAACGGCTACTTCAGCTTCGAGGCCAAGCGGCGGCAGGCCAACCGAGTGCTGGCCACGGATCACCACTGTTGGACCCCGGAGATCAACGGGCGGGCCACGTTCGATCTGGCCCGCGCCGCGCTCGGACTGGACGTCGAAAGCTTGGACGTCGATGTCCCGGATCTGACCCCGGACCGAGTGGGCCGCTTCGACGTGGTGCTGTTCCTCGGGGTCTTCTACCATCTGGTGGATCCGGTCCGTGCGCTGCAGAATCTCGCCGCCGTGACCAACGAGGTCGCCGTCGTGGAGACCCATCTTGACCTGCGCGCGATGGATCGCCCGGCGATGGTCTTCTATCCGGGGACCGAGCTCAATGACGATCCGACGAACTGGTGGGGCCCGAATCGCCAGTGCGTGGAGGCCCTGCTAAAGGTGGTCGGATTCGAGCGGGTCGTCTACCAACCCCATCCGCTCGTGGGGGACGCCCGGGGAGTCTTTCATGCCTACAAGAAGAGTCCGACGTCCGCGGCCCTGAATGCGTGGCCGCCGCCGTCGATGGAGCGTCAACCGGCGCCCGCTTCGGAGATCCACTTTCACGACTTCCACAGCAATCACTACCTGCGCATCAACCAGCGCCGGATGGAGCACCTCGCTTCGCTGGGACTTCCTCTCGCGAGCTGCACGGTGCTGGAGCTCGGCGCGGGCATCGGC
>DATFYA010000115.1 GCA_035315345.1 Candidatus Methylomirabilota bacterium | reverse complement strand
GGCCCCGCGCAGCAGCACCACCACCTCGCCGCGGTCGACCTGGTTCACGCTCCACTGGAGGATCGCCTGCTCCGGCTCGGACGACTGCGCCATCGCCGGCCCCGTCAGCGCGAGCAGCGCCAGGCAGAGGAGTCGGGCGAGTCGGGGGACCGGCAGGTGCGAGGCGCGAGCTGGCCGGTCGTGGGACGTCGGGTCATGGGCCACAGGCGGCCGCAGCGACGTCGAGACGCTCGGCCAGCGCCTGCTCACCGGCCTTGACCTCGACCGCGATGGTCTTCGTCCGGGCGCAGTCTTCCCGGGAGAGCGGGATCTCGTACACCCGGCGGTCCCCGGCCAGGATGTACCAGCCGTCCGGCTCGCGAGCCCAGAGCGCCTCGCCTGCCGGGCCCAGACCGCGCACCCGGATCTCCAGGGGGATCGCGTGCCGGGTCCCGGTATTGCGCAGCTCGAACACCAGGTGCCCGGTGGCGAGCGACGGCGGCATGAGCCGCAGCTCGGCCCGGCCGGTGCGCGGCTCGATGAAGATGGGGATGCCCATGCGAGCCAGCACGCGCACCTGGCCCGCCGGCGCGGACTGAGTGAACGCGGGCGGCAGCTCCTCGACGAAGATACGATACGTGCGCTCCACCGGTCCCTGGGGGACCGAGGCCCCGACGCGGACGATCCGCTGTTCGCCCGGGACCAGCGAGAGCAGGCGCGGGAAGAAGATGACCTCGGTGGTGGGCGTCAGCACCATCTGGCCCGCTTCGTCCTGGGCCCAGCTGAACGCGTTGAGCTGAAAGCGCAGGGTCTCCGTGCTGGTGTTCTGCACGGTGAGGATCGCGCTCGGATTCTGGGCGGAGAGGAAGATCTGGATCGGGTTGACCGTGAAGTCCGCCGCGGCGACCGGGGATGCGGCGGTCGCGGCCAGGACCATCAGCGCGATGGTGACCAGCGTCCTGCCTCGAGTCGCCGACTGTCCGCGTCGCACGAGCACCCGGGCCTCAGAAGTTGATGGTCGCCACGACCGTGTCGGCGTACGAGCCGGCGGACACGTCCTGGCCGGCCGGCACGCGCCCGAACACCGTGAACGTGCGCGGCGCCTTGCTGGGTGCCCCCGCGATGGCCTGTCCCGCGCTCCCGCCCGAGCCCCAGACCGTGGTGCGAGCGGTGTCCTTGTAGAGCTGGTACGTGAGGAAGTTCCCCGCGCCGGCGGCCATGCGGCGGCTGCCGCTGGCGAAATTGCCGCCGTTGTTGAGATCGATGCGGGTTCCGGCGCCCTTGGTGCAGGTGACGACGACGGAGCCGGTCCCGTCCAGGGGTGCCGTCGCGTTGCCCACCACCGGGTCGTAGACACCGAAGGCCACCGGGGTCGTGGTGATGCTGCAGTTCTTGGACACGTTGGCGGTGACGTTGAAGGTGTCGGTGTCCGTCTGAGCGAAGGCCGGGGCCGCGAGTCGCAGGACCAGCCCACCGAGCATCACCGCCACGCGTACGCTCACGGCGGCCCCCAACATATCAGGCTGATTGTGAAATCCCGGCATTGTGCGGCGGCCGGGACGACGGGAGCGCCGGCGCCCCTTCCGGCCGCCGGCGCTCTCGCGAGACATCAAAGCCCGCGCTCCGCTGCGGACTAGAAGTTGATCGTGGCGACCACGGTGTCGGTGTACGAGGCGGCCGACACGTCCTGCCCCGCCGCCACGCGGCCGTACACGGTCACCGTCCGGGCCGCCTTGCTGGGAGCCGCGCCGATCGTGTTGCCGTTGGTCGTGCCCGAACCCCAGACCGTCGTGCGCCCGGTGTCCGTGTAGAGCTCGTAGGTCAGGAAGTCGCTGCCGCCCGCCATGCGCCGGGCGCCGGTCAGGAAGTTGCCGCCGTTGCCGAGGTCGATGCGGGTGCCCGCGCCCTTCGTGCAGGTCACGACCACCGTGCCGGTGGCGTCGAGCGGCGTGCTCGCGTTGGTCACGACGGGGTCGTAGATGCCGAAGGCCACCGGTGTGGTGGTGATGGTGCAGGTCTTGTTCACGGTAGCGCTGATGTTGAGGTTGGCCGTCGCGGTCTGAGCGAAGGCCGGCGCAGCCATTCCGAGTACCACTCCGCCGAACACCAGGGCGATGCGAGCCGTGCGGTTCATGTCCAGTTCCTCCCCAAAATTTTTAAGTATTCCGGCCGCTGCTCGCGGCCCCTGCTGCTCACGGCCCCTCATAGGGCAACGAGGGTGCCAGTGGGGGAGGACGGGCGATCCTGGCGAGGGAGGTCTAGCTGTAACTATGGAAAGCTAAAGAGGTAAAACAGCTGGCCATGGGTGGCAATGGACCACTGGAACCATCGAGATTCGGCCGGATTGCACCCTCAAGCAGGAGGGGTTTCGAGAGAGCCCTACAATTCTTGAAGCCGTCCAGCTGAGGGTACGTAGGAGCCCGGATCCGGGCTCCTGGCGGTTCGGGGGGCTAGCGTCCCGGGGCCAGGCGCGCCATCACCTCGAGCCCCTGCTCGAGCGAGCTGCCGCCCGGCACGAAGTTGCCCTCGAGGAACAGCTCGGTGAGCCCGGCGTCGGCGTAGCGGCCGATGTCCTCGCGGATCTCGTCGAGCGTGCCCCAGAGCGGTCGCCGGTCCTTGCCCTGGGGGCGATCGTGGACGCGATAGCTGCCGCGACAGACGATGTGCAGGGTGTCGGGATCCCGGCCCCGCGCGGCCGCGGCCTCGCGGACCTCGCGCACCAGCGGCGCCACGCTGGCCATCGGCACGTTGCCGCCGTTGAAGCCGTCACCCAGCTCGACCGCGCGCTTGACCACGGTGCTGCCGTAGCCGCCGATGGTGATCGGGGGCCGCGGCTTCTGCACGGGCTTCGGCTCCACGCGGCACCGCGGCAGCTGGTAGAACTCGCCGCGGAACTCGACGACGTCCTGCGTCCAGATCAGGTCGAGGCAGCGGAGGAACTCGTCGCCGCGCCGCCCGCGGTGCTTGTAGGGCACGCCCACCGCCTCGTACTCGTCCTCGGACCAGCCGAGGCCGAGCCCGACGTCGAGCCGCCCGCCCGAGAGCACGTCCAGCGTGGCCAGCTGCTTGGCGAGGACCACCGGCTGGTAGAACGGCATGATCAGCACGCTGGTGCCGAGCCGGATGCGCCGGGTGGCCGCGGCCACGTAGGCCAGCGTGACGATGGGATCGAACACACGCTCGAACGGCTTGGGCCACGTCTTGCCGGGCACCGGCGGGTATTCGTTTTTCGGCTCGAGCGCGTAGAGCAGGCGCTGGAAGACCCACAGCGAGTGATAGCCGAGGGCTTCCGCCTCGCGTGCGATGCGGATCTGGTTCTCCGGAGTGGCCCACGCGCCCGCGGTCGGCAGCGAGAATCCGAGCTTCATGTCGCGCCATGATACACGAGGCTGCGAGGCTCCCGCGTCGGTGGGTATCATGGGCGCATGCTGGCAATGAGGCTCATCGCATGCCTGCTCGCGGCAGTGACGCTGGCCGGGCCGGCGAGCGCGCAGGAGCGAACGCTCCGCAGCTCCACCGTGGCCACGCTGACCGTGCTGAGCGCGCCGGTGGAGTCGGCGCGGGCGGACGCCGGTCCCCTCGTCCCCGCGGTCAGCGGGTCCGACCTGCAGGTCGGTGACCGCGTGGTCACCGGCCCGGCGGGGCGAGCCCTCATCACGTTCCTCGACGGCAGCACGGTGACGGTGGAGCCCGCATCCGACGTGACGGTGCGGGTCGCCGAGATGGAGGGCGGCGACGCGTCGCGGCTCCGCGTGCTCATCATGGTCGGCACGGTGTGGGCGCGCGTGGCGGGCTGGCTCGCCGGGCGCGCCTCGCTCACGCTCGAATCCAATGCCTACAGCGCGACCGCCCACGACGGGCTCATCGGCGCGCAGCAGCAGCCCGACGGCACGTTCGTGTGCTGGACGCGCGCGGGCGGGCTCGAGGTCACCGGCACCACCGGCGCCTCCGTCGCCCGGATCGAGCCCGGCCAGAAGGTCACGCTCGGCCCGGGCCGCCCCGCCGCGGTCGAGGGCTTCGCGGTGAACCAGAGCACGCTCGGGGTGGTGACCTCGGGGCCGGTGCTGCCGCTGGTGCTGATGCCGGACGGGCGCCGCGTGGCCGGCTTCGTCGAGCCGGGCATCGACGTCAACCAGGTGTTCGGCTCGCTCACCGCCGGCACGGCCGGCTCGCGTACCGTCGAGGTGCCCGCGGGCGTATCCGGCCCCTACGTGCTGATCCTGGTCGCGGTCGGCGACGGGCCGTTCACGGTGACGGTCACCGGTCGCTATCGGGGGACGGAGACGTACCGGCAGGAGCAGGCGGGCGAGGCGCACCATCGCCAGGGGCTGCGCGCCGAGGTCATCCAGACCATGTCGGGCGGGCCCGATCCGCGCACCGCGCGGGCCGATCGCGGCGGCATGTCCACGCTTCGGCCGGAGACGACGCGGCCCGGCACCGTGGTGCTCTCGCCGCTCGAGGTGGCGGCGCCGCGGCGGTAGGGCGCTACTTCGTCTCGGCCACGAACACGCCGTCCCAGTCGTCGGGCGGCGGGGCCGCGAGGAGCGCCCGGGCGCGCCGGAGGTAGAGGGCGACCGGGCCGTCTCCCGGCGTCTCCCGGTCCAGCGCCTCCAGCAGCCGCAGCGCGTCCTCCCACCGACGCGAGCGGTAGCGGTCGATCGCCTCCTGGTAGCGCGCGAGCCGCTCTCGCGCGGCCGGCGCGAGCGCGCCGGCGCGCGCCATCACCTCGTAGCACCGGAGCGGCTCCGCGCGGCCCTTCACCGCCACCAGGTCGAGGAAGCGGTAGACGAACGCATCGGGCGCCGCGGCCACCGTGGCCTCGCCCACCACCACGTGGACGCCGTACTCCTTCGACAGGCCCTCGAGGCGCGCGGCCACGTTGACCGGATCGCCCACCGCGGTGTAGATCAGCCGGTCCTTCGAGCCCATGTTGCCCACCACCATCTGGCCGGTGTTGACCCCGACGCCCAGGTCGAGATGGGGCCAGCCGCGCGCCGCGAACACCGGGCGCAGGCGCTCGAGAGCCGCCACCATGTCGAGCGCGGTCTCGCACGCGCGCCGGGCGTGATCGGGCTGCTCCATCGGCGCGTTCCAGAAGGCCTCGATCGCGTCGCCCGCGTACTGGGCGAGCACGCCGTCGTTGCGGAAGACCACGTCGGCCATCTCGGCGCGATAGGTGTTGAGCAGGGTGACCAGCGTCCGGGGCGGCAGCGCGTGGGCCAGCGTGGTGAACTGGCGGAGATCGTTGAACAGCACCGTCATCTCGCGCGTCTCTCCGCCCAGCCGCAGCCGCTGGGGATCGGCCAGCACCCACTGGCTCACCGCCGGGGAGAGATAGCGGCCCATCGCCTCGCGGACGATTCGCTGCTCCGCCTGCTCGAGCACGAGGCGCGAGGCGAGCGCGGCCGCGAAGCTGATGAGCAGCGCGGCGGGCGGATAGATCAGGTCGAGCACGACGCCGCTGTCGAAGAGCACCGCGGCCGTCGTCCCGTAGAGGGCCAGGCCGGCCACGACCGCGAGGCCGGCCGGCAGCGGGCGCCACCGCGCCACCACCAGCGCCGCGACCAGGGCCATCAGCGCGATGAGCAGCACGGTGGTGGGGCGCGAGGCCGGCACCAGGAAGCGCTGGTGCAGCACGGTCTCGACCGCGTTGCCCAGGATCTCCACGCCCCACATGCGGGTGTCGCCGGTGGTGGGGGTCGCGTGCTCGTCCACCCCGCGGATGGTGGGCCCGAGCAGCACGATGCGATCGCGGACCAGCTCCGGATCGAAGCGGCCGGCGAGCACGTCCGCGAACGAGATGATGCGGAACGGTCCGCCGTCCTCCGGCTCCGAGGGAGGACCCAGGAAGTTGATCCGCATGGTGTCGTGCTCGCCCACCGGGATCGCGCGGCCGGCCGCGCGCACGAAGGACGCCTCCGGCCGGCCGTCGAGGACCACGTTGCGGCGGGTGTAGTGGGCCACGATGGTGAGCGCGAGGCTCGGCACGACCTCGCCCTTCGCGCGCAGCAGCAGGGGCAGGCTGCGTACCACGCTGTCCCGTCCGGTGGTGATGTTGGCGAGCCCTTCGTCGAACGCTCCGCGCCGCACGGTGGCGGCCGGGCGCACGAAGTCGTCGAACTCCTGCGCCACGCCCGGCCGCGGATCGAAGGCCCGGGGGCCCTGCGCCACCACCGGCACGATCACCCGCCCGGCCCGGCGCATCGCCTCCGCGAGCTGCGCGTCCTCGGGCCGCGAGGCGTCGAAGAAGATCGCGAACGCGATGACGCGAGGGCCGGCGGCGGCGAGCGCGTCGAGGGCCTGCGCGTAGAGGGTGCGGGGCCACGCCGACAGCGGGCCGTGTTGCGGGAGGAGCGCCTGGTAGCTCTTTTGATCGATGCCCACGATCACGGTGGAGCGCGCCGTGGCGGCCGGCCGCACCGCGAAGAGCAGATCGCCCACGCGGGCGCGGGTGGCCCCGAACAGGCCGAGCAGGTACGCGGCGGCCAGGACCACCGCGACGACCAGGGCGGGGACGCCGCTGGCCACGAGACGCTTGCGCTCGCTCCGGCTGAGGGTCTTCACCGCGTCATCGTCCGACCGTCAGCAGCGAGATCTCGGGCGGCACGCGGAAGCGCACCGGCAGGATGCTCGGGCCGAGGCCGGGGGTCACGAAGAGGTCGCGTCCGTCCTCCCGCACGTGGCCGATCGCATAGCGCGCGCCGTAGCGCGAGGGCACGATGAGCCGGCCCAGGAGCGGCAGGTCCACCTGACCGCCGTGGGTGTGGCCGGCGAGCGTGAGCAGGACCCGCGCGGGCACGCCGGGGAAGAGATCCGGATTGTGCATGATGGCGACCACCGGCGCCTCCGCGGGCACCGCCGCGAGCGCGATCCATCGCGTGGGGCGCGGTGCGGTCAGCGGTACTCCCGGAAGAAGGCACGGAGGTCGGCGGCCAGGGCCGCCGGCTCCTCCATCGCCGCGAAGTGGCCGCCCGCCGGCATGTCGGTCCAGCGCGTGATGTTGTACATGCGCTCGGCCCACGCGCGGGGTGGGCGCACGATCTCCTTGGGGAAGGCGGCGTAGGCGGTCGGCACCTCGATGCGCTGCCCGTCCGCGATCGGCCACGGAGTGTGGAACCGGGCGTAGTAGGGCCAGAACGAGGCGTTGATGCTGCCGGTCACCCAGTAGATCATCACGTTGGTGAGCAGCTCGTCCTTGGTGAAGCGCCGCTCCACGTCCCCGCCGCAGTCGCTCCACGCGCGGAACTTCTCCACGATCCACGCGGCGAGGCCGGTCGGCGAGTCGCTCAGGCCGAAGGCGAGGGTCTGGGGCCGCGTGCCCTGGATCCACTGGTAGCCCGTCTCCTCGCGCTGCCACCTGGCGAGGTCGTCGAGGTACTGCTTCTCCTCCGCGGAAGGCTGGGCCGGCGGCTTGATGTCGCGCCGCAGGGACAGCAGGTTCACGTGAATGCCCGCCAACCGATCCGGATACGCCGCGCCGAGCCGTGAGGTGATGAAGCCGCCCCAGTCGCCGCCCTGCGCGGCGAAGCGCCGGTAGCCGAGCACGTCGGTCATGAGCGTCGCGAAGGCGTCCGCCATCTCCACGATCCCGAAACGCGGCTGGCCCGGCGCGTAGGAGAAGCCATAGCCCGGCAGTGACGGCGCGACCACCGTGAACGAGTCGGCGGGGTCGCCGCCGAAGCGCGCGGGATCGGTGAGCATCGGCAGGATCTTGTGGAACTCCCACACCGAGCCCGGCCAGCCGTGGGAGAGCAGCAGCGGCAGCGGCTTCGGGCCGCGCCCCGCCTCGTGGATGAAGTGCAGGTCGATGCCCGCGACCTTGGTGGTGAACTGGCGGGAGGCGTTGAGCGCGGCCTCGTGCGCGCGCCAGTCGTAGCGGTCCTTCCAGTACGCGACCAGCTCCTTCATGTAGGCGAGACTGCTGCCGAAGGCCCACTCGGCGCCGGGGGCCTGATCGGGCCAGCGCACGCGGGCCAGGCGCTCGCGCAGATCGGCGAGCGTGGCGTCGGGAACCTGGATGCGGAAGGGCGCGGGCGGCATCAGAACACCGGCCGCTCGATGTACGAGCCCCAGACCTTCCGGAGACGGGCGGCGATCTCGCCGAGCGAGGCGCGGGCTCGGACCAGCTCGATCGTCACCGGCATCAGGTTGGTGGCCGGCTCGCGCGCCTCGCGCTCGAGGCGCTCCAGCAGCCGGTCGACCAGGGCCCGGTCCCGCCGGCGCCGCACCTCGGTGAGCCGCCGGATCTGGCGCGCCTCCACCGCCGGGTCCACCTTGTGGATCGGGATCGCGGGGGGCTCCGAGGGCTCGACCAGGACGTTGACGCCGATCACCGCCGCCTCGCCGGCCGCCTTGCGCCGGGCGAAGTCGTAGGCGGAGTCGGCGATCTCGCGCTGGAAGAAGCCCTCCTCGATGGCCTTGATGGTGCCGCCCATGGCGTCGACCTTGGCCAGGATCGCCATCACCTCGGCCTCCACGCGGTTGGTGAGTGCCTCGACGTAGTACGAGCCGCCGAGCGGGTCCACCACGCTGGTCACGTTGGTCTCGAGCGCGATGACCTGCTGGGTGCGCAGCGCGATCTTCATCGCCTCCTCGGAGGGAATTGCGTACGCCTCGTCCATGCCGTTGGTGTGCAGCGACTGAGCGCCGCCCAGCACCGCGGAGAGCGCCTGGAGCGCGGTGCGGATGATGTTGTTGACCGGCTGGGCCTTGGTGAGCGTGGCCGCCGCGGTCTGGCAGTGAAAGCGCAGGCGCATCGACTCGGCCTTCGTGGCTCCGAAGCGCTCCTTCATCAAGCGGGCGTAGATGCGGCGGGCCGCCCGGAACTTGGCGACCTCCTCGAAGAAGTCGGCCTGGGCCACGAAGTAGAAGGCCAGCCGCGGGGCGAACTCGTCGACCGGCACGCCCGCGCGCGTGACCTCCTCCACGTAGGCGATGGCGTTGGCCATGGTGAAGGCCAGCTCCTGCACCGACGTCGCCCCCGCCTCCGAGATGTGATAGCCGCTGATGTTGATCGGGTTGTAGCGGGCCAGGTTTCGCGCGCTCCACACGATCATGTCGCGCATGATCCGCATCGACGGGCGGATCGGGAAGATCCACTCCTTCTGGGCCACGTACTCCTTCAGGATGTCGGCCTGCACGGTGCCGGACAGCTTGTTCAGGTCGAACCCGCGCGACTCCGCGAGCGCCACGTACATGGCGAGCAGGATCCACGCGCTGGGATTGATGGTCATCGAGACCGAGATGCGCTCGAGGTCGATGTCGGCGAAGAGGGCCTCCATGTCGTCGAGCGTGTCGATGGCCACGCCCTCGCGGCCGACCTCACCGAGCGAGCGCGGGTCGTCGGAGTCGTAGCCCATCAGCGTGGGCATGTCGAAATCCACGCTGAGCCCGGTCTGCCCCTGCTCGATCAGGTAGCGGAAGCGCCCGTTGGTGTCGG
>DATFYA010000114.1 GCA_035315345.1 Candidatus Methylomirabilota bacterium | reverse complement strand
CAGGTCGCGACACAGTCCCCGGATCACCCGCGCCTTCGTGCGATAGAATCCGACCGGATAGATCAGCCGCTCGATCTGCCGCGCCGGGAGCGCCAGCATGGCCGCCGGCGTGTCGGCCACGGCGAAGAGGCGAGCAGCGGCCGGACCAGTGGTCCGGTCCTGCGTGCGCAAGGATAGGATGCAGGCGATCAGCACGCGGAAGGGATCGTGCCATTGCGCGGCGACCTCCGCGAGCGCGGTCGCCCGCCACGTCGGGGACAGTCGTCGCAGCGTCCGGATGCGCTGACCGATGCTCACGGGACTCGCGCCCGATCCTAGGGGCCCGCACGCGGGCTGTCAACGCGTCGCTCGCCTTGCGATGCCGGCCCGCGGCCTATATCGTAGGCCCCGATGAAGATCGTGGCGGCGGGCGCGGTCCTCGCGTGGCTCTCGGTGATGGTGTTCTTCGCGGGAATCGTGGCGCCCGCCGCGTTCACCACGCTCGATCGCGAGGCGGCGGGCCGCTTCGTGAGCGTGATCTTTCCGCGCTACTACCTGGGGGGCACGGCCCTCGGCGCGGTCGCGCTCGCGGCGCTCGTCGCCCGCGCCGCGCTGGGGCGGCTTCGGCTCGGGGACTGGCTGCCGCTGCTGCTGGTGGCCGTGATGCTCGCGGCCACGCTCTATGCCTGGCTCGCGATATTGCCGGCGGCCCATGCCGCGCGCGCGGCGATCAGCCATCCCGGGACCCTGGAGGCGCTGATCTTCGCCCGACTGCACCGGGTCTCGGGTGCGCTGAACGGAGTGACCATGATCGCGGGGGTGCTGTGCCTCGTGGTGCTGGGGGTGCGCCGATGAGCCAGGGGTTCGAGCCGCTCGGTCTAGACCACGTGGTGCTGCACGTCCGGGACCAGGCGGTCTCGCGGCGCTTCTACGAGGAGATGCTCGGCTGCAAGCTGGACCACGTCAACGAGCGCATCGCGCTCGTGCAGATGCGATTCGGCGAGCACCTGATCGATCTGCTGCCCGGCGAGCGCGGCACCGGGGGAGGGCTCGACCACTTCTGCCTGTCGATCCGCTGTCCGGATCTGGCGCCGGTGCGCGATCGTCTCCGGGCCCGGGGCGTCACCATCGACTCGGAGATCGTGGATCGACGCGGCGCATTCGGCTCGGGGCCATCGCTGTACATCCAGGATCCGGACGGCTACCGGATCGAGCTCAAGCCCCGCTGAGCGGCCCGCCGCTCGCCCCGGCGTCGGTCAGAGCGAGCAGGCTCTGGATGACGCGGTCGCCGGTCACGCTGCCGCCCTCGGTGGCGGCCTGCAGCAGACAGCTCTCGGCGGCGCCCACGATCACCATCGCCAGCGCGCCGACGTCCAGATCGCGGCGGAATCCACGTGTCCGGACGCCCTCGCTCAGGATCTCCTCGATGCAGAGGCGGATCTGCTCGCGCTGCCAGGCGAGGGTGAGCCGGAACTGCTTGTCGTGGCGCGCGCGGGCCCAGCCGGTGAGGAACAGCCCGGCGAAGTCCGGATCGTCGGCTCCATAGGCCGCGAACAGGATCCGCATCGCCCGCTCCAGCTTCTCGCGGCCGGCGCCCGATCCTCGGACCACGCGTCCCAGCTCGGCGACCACCGGCAGGCCATGCTGCTCCACCTGGGTGGCGACCGGCCCGATCGACGGCGGCGGCAGGGCCGGCGCCGGCGGGACGGGGGCGGGAGGCGGGACCGGCGACGTCCGGAGGGCCCGAGCCCGGGCGCGCTTCGCGCGCCGCCGCCGGTCCGGGGAGCGACGAGGACGCGCAGGCTTCCGCTTCTTCACCTCGAGACGATCAGTTGCCGGACGAGGAGAACTGGAAGGACTCGATCTCGACCCGATAGCGCTTCTCGGTGCCGGGCGAGGACAGCCGGACCTCGAACGGTGAGCTGCCCCGCTGGGGCACGACGCCGAACACGTAGCCGCGGCCGCGGCTGACGACCCGGCCGTTCTCGTCGAGCCCCTCGACGCCCACGATCACCCGCTCGCAGGTCGCGTTGGTGCCGTTGCGCACCTCGCCGTAGACGAGCACCCGCCCGCTGCCCACGCGCTCGGCGGTGAAGCTCACCGAGAGACGGGAGGGCGACTGAGGCGTGAACGTCTGCGCGTGGGCGGCGGTGCCGAGAGCGAACAGGAGGCCGGCCGCCAGCCATCGGCGGCCGATCATTCGTATCTCAGCGCGTCGATCGGATTGAGGCTCGCCGCCTTGCGGGCCGGATAGAAGCCGAAGAAGATGCCGACCGCCGCCGAGAAGCCGAACGCTACCAGGATCGCGTCGATCTGGAGCAGGGTGCGCCACTCCGCGAAGTAGGCGATCGCGTAGGAGCCCAGGAGGCCCGCGCCGACGCCGATGGCGCCGCCGATGAGCGAGAGGGTGACCGCCTCCACCAGGAACTGGGCGAGGATGTCCCGGCCCCGGGCGCCCACCGCCATCCGCAGGCCGATCTCGCGCGTCCGCTCCGTGACCGAGACCAGCATGATGTTCATGATACCGATTCCACCTACCAGGAGCGAAACCGAAGCGATGGCGGCCAACAGCACGGTCAGCACCCGGGACGACGCCTCCTGCGACTCGAGGACCTCGGACAGGTTGCGCAGATTGAAGTCGTCCTCGTGATGGGGCAGCAGGCGGTGACGCTGCCGGATCAGCGCCCGGATCTCGTTCTCGGCCTCCTTCATCATGGAGGCTTCGCGGACCTTGATCGAGATGGTCCCGACCGCGCGGCCCTTGGCCAGGTTGCCGCCCAGGACCTTCTTCTTGGCGGTGGACAGCGGGATCAGGATCTGATCGTCCTGGTCCTGGCCGTAGGTGGTCTGGCCCTTGCGGTCCATCATCCCGATGATCGTGAACGGCACCTTCTTGATGCGGATCACCTGTCCGAGCGGATCCTCCTCGCCGAACAGGTTGCGGGCCACCGTCTGGCCCACCAGCGCGACCTTGGAGGCGCCGTCTACCTCCTCCTGGGTCATGATCCGTCCCGAGATCACGTCCCAGTCCCGCGCCGAGAAGTACTCCGGCGTCACTCCCAGGATGACGGTGGCCCAGTTGAGGTTGGAGTACACGACCTGGGCGCTGCCGCGCGAGTGCGGAGCGACCACCTCCACGAGAGGGATCTCGCTCTGGATCGCCCACGCGTCGTCCTCGGACAGCGAGGCCTGGGCGCCCGCACCGAGCCGGACGCCGGAGAGGTTGACCGTGCCCGGCCAGATGATGATCAGATTCGCGCCCAGGCTCTGGATCTGCTCGGCCACTCGCGCCTGCGCGCCGGCGCCCACCGCCACCATGGTGATGACCGCGCCCACCCCGATCACGATGCCCAGCATGGTGAGGGCGCTGCGCAGCTTGTTGACCCGCAGGGCCCGCACCGCGATGCGCGCGCTGGCCAGCGGGTTCATGTGGAGGCCGCCTCGGCTTCCACGTCCTCCTCGTCGGCCTGCTCACCCTGGGGCAGGGTGGCGAGAAGGTCGCGGGCGACCAGCCGGTCGCGGACCGCTTCGTCGCGCGTGAGGTGACCGTCGCGGAAGCTCAGGACGCGGCCGGCGTAGCGCGCGATGTCGGCCTCGTGGGTGACCACCACCACCGTGATGCCCTCCCGGTTCAGGTCCTGGAACAGCGCCATGATCTCGACGCTGGTGCGTGAATCCAGCGCGCCGGTCGGCTCGTCGGCCAGGATCAGCACCGGCTCGTTGATGAGGGCCCGCGCGATGGCCACCCGCTGCTGCTGGCCGCCGGACAGCTGCGCGGGATGGTGATGCTCGCGCTCGGAGAGGCCGACCGCGGCCAGCTTGGCCCGGGCGCGGGCCTGCCGGTCCCGGGGCAGCGCCGCGCTGTAGAGCAGCGGCAGCTCCACGTTCTCGAGCGCGGTGGTGCGGGGCAGCAGGTTGAACGTCTGGAACACGAAGCCGATCTTCTCGTTTCGCACCCGCGCGAGCGCGTCGCCGCCCATGCGCGATACGTCGAGCCCGTCCAGGTGGTAGCGGCCCGAGGTCGGCGTGTCCAGACAGCCGAGCAGGTTCATGAAGGTCGACTTGCCGGAGCCCGACGGCCCCATGACCGCCACGAACTCCGCCGGCCGGATGGCCACCGAGACGCCTCGGAGCGCGTGGATCTTGCGCGAGCCGAGATGGTAGTCCTTCACGAGGGCCTCGGTGCGGATGAGGGCCTCCGCCATCTCAGAGCCGTATGCGCGGGGCGGACCCGGATTGCGGCGGACGCTCGCCCGGGATGGCGAGGCCCACGATCACCTGCTCGCCCTCCTTGAGGTCGCCCTTCGCGATCTCGGTGTAGGTGCCATCGCCGATGCCCAGCTGGAGCGGAACGGCGGTCGGCTTGCCGTCGGTGCCGACGATCCATACCCGCCCCGCGGGAGGACCCCCGGCCCGACCGCCTCCGGACGGCCGCGCCGGGCGCTCGCGCTCGGTGGCCTCGACCCCGGGCGGGCGGAAGCGCAGCGCCGCGTTCGGGACCTGCATCACGTTGTCCTTCTGCTCGATCACGATGCGCACGTTGGCGGTCATGCCGGGCAGGAGGCGCTGGTCCGGGTTCTTGGCGCTCACCACGACATCGTACGTGACGACGTTCTGCACGACCAGGGGCGCCTTTCGGATCTGCACGACCTCGCCGCTGAACGTGCGGCCCGGGAAGGAGTCCACCGTGAAGGTCACGCTCTGGCCCAGCTTGACGCGGCCGACGTCGGCCTCGTCGACGTTGGTGTCCACCTGCATGTTGCGGAGGTCCTGAGCGATGGTGAACAGGGTGGGCGCCTGCAGGCTCGCGGCGACGGTCTGGCCCCGGTCCACGTTGCGGCCGACCACGACGCCGTCCACCGGGGCGCGGATGAAGGTGCGGTCGAGGTCGACCTGGGCCTGCCGGAGCGCGGCCGCGTTCTGAGCGACCTGGGCCTTGGCGTTCGTCAGCATCGCCTCGGCCACGCGCAGCTGCGCTTCCGCCGAGCGGACCGCGGAGGCCTGGGCCTCTTCCTGGGCCTTGGACGCCTCCTGCTGGGCCACCGCGGAGTCGTAGGCGGCCTGCGCGGTGTCCTCATCGGCCTGGGCGATGAGCCCGCGCGTGCGCAGGTCGTGGTTGCGACCGAGGGTGCGCTTGGAGTCGACCACCGTCACCCGGGCCTTGGCGGTATTGGCTCGGCTGGCGGCCAGGGCGGCGCGGGCGTTCTCGAGATCGGCCCGGGTCTTCTCGACCACCGCCTGCTGGTTCAGCACCGACGCCCGCGCCGCGTCCACCTGCGCCTTGGTCTGGTTGACCTTGGCCTCGAACGACTCGGGGTCGATGCGGGCGATCAGCTGATCCTTCTTCACCACCGAGTTGAAGTCGGCGTGCAGCTCCTTGATCTGGCCCGAGATCTGCGAGCCCACCTGGACCGTGATCACCGCGTTGAGGGTGCCGGTCGCGGATACCGCGGAGGTCAGGGGACCGCGGGTCACCGCGGCAGTGCGGAAGGCCGGGCGGGCCCCGATCCCCTGGGTGTAGAGGTAGCCCCCGGTGATGAGCCCGGCGGCGACCACGATGCCGATGATCCAGAAGAGCCGACGCTTCACGATTGGTTCGACGAGCCGGCGGCGGCGAGTATTCCTAGTGTCGGCCGAGCGCGCGCTCCAGCCGCGCGATCGCGATCCGGTAGTCGGCGAGGGCCTGCGCCTCGTCGGACTGCGCCTGGGTCAGGGCCAGCTGCGCGTCGGTGAGCTCGATGATGTTGGCCACCCCCGCGTCGAAGCGCCCGCGCGCCAGCTGGTAGTTCTCGCCCGCCGACTCCACCGCCTTCTGGGCCGCGCCGATGCGCGCCTCGGATTCGCCCAGGTTCAGGTACGACTGCTCCACGTTCTGCCAGATCTGCAGCTCGGTGTCGCGCACGCGCGCCTGGGAGGCTTCGACGTTGGCCTTGGCCTCCTTGTAACGGGCGATGCGGTTGCCGCCGTCGAAGATGTTCCAGTTCAGCGTCAGGCCCACGTTCCACTGGTTGCCGTAGTCGACGAAGCCGTTGGTGACCCGCTGGTTGAAGGCCGGCCCGCCGGACACCCCGGCGATCCCGTACGTCCCGCTCGCGAACAGATTCGGGAAGAAGTCGCGGAACGTCTGCCGCACCGACGCCTCCGCCGCGTCGAACTGGGCCCTCACCTGACGGTACTCGGGCCGGTTTCGGAGCGCCTCCGAGACGAGCTGCGACCGGTCGGTCGGGTACTGCTGGTACGAGAGCAGGTCGCGCACCTCGGTGGGCGAGTTGATCGCGATCCCCATCGCGGTATTGAGCGCTACCCGGGCCAGGTTCACCGCGTTCTGGGCGCGGATGACGTTCACGCGCGCGTTGGCCACATCGACCTCGGCGCGGGTCACGAACGATTTCGGCTGGGTGCCGACCTGGAAGAATCCCTGGGCGCTGCGCAGGTTGACCTCGGCGCGCTCGAGGGCGGCCAGGTTGACCTGGACCAGCCGCTTGGAGAGCAGCAGGGTGAAGTACTGCGTCTTCACGAGCTGCGCGATGTCGAGCTTCTGGGTCTCCAGCAGCTCCTTGACCGCGTCGGCGGTGTACTTGGCCACGTCCTTGGCGGCCCAGGTCCGGCCGAAGTCCCACAGGAGCTGGGAGAGGGTCGCGTTGATGGAGCCGAAGTCGTTGGTGGCGGAGCCGCCGCTGGCCGGGCTGATCTGCCGGGCGCGACCGAAGTTCCCGCTGCTGCTGAGCTGCGGGAACATCGGGCTCAGCGCCTGGTTCACGCGCTGCTGGGCCGCGATGTAGTCGCCGATGCGGGCCACGATCACCGGCGCGTTCTCGAGCCCGATGTTCACCGCTTCCTCGAGCCCCAGCTCGCGGCCGACGATCTCCTGCGGCGTCGCGAAGGGGCGGATTCCGGCGGGCGGGGTCAGCGGCTCGCGTGGCGGCATCGCCATGGCCGGGGTGGCCGGCGCCGGCATGGTGCTGGTACCCGGGACCGGCGTGGGGCCGGTCGGCGCCGGAGTGGTCGGCGCGGGGGTCTGGGCCCCGACCGGCGCCGCTGACGCCACCAGGGTCAGGGCCAGAGCCAGGAGAAGACGGAAGCGCACCTGCATCATGCCGGATCTCCCTGTCGTAGGGGTTCGCGTTCCGCCGCACGGCGGGGAAAGCACGCTTCGAGCATGGCATAACCGCGTGGAGATAAACATCAGCCTCGAGTCCTGCGCACCTTCACGAGCGGGTCATCAGCGGAGGGGCGGCCCGCCGGCTGCGGGAATGAAAAGGCGCCTCGAGGAGTCAATTCCGGCCAATTGTAAGGACCTTTGGACGGTAGTCAAGTTTGTGAGATAGTCTGGCTCGTCCCCCACGTACAGGTGTCTCTCGGGTCGGGCCTACCACCCGAAGTACCCGGCTGGGCCGGGTCTGGGGCGACCAAAGGGGGTCCGGAGTGGAAGAGAAGGACGTCGGAAAAAAGGTCACGCCCGACGAGGCGCGCCCCTCGAAGATGGGGCGCTGGTCCGAGCCTGCGCTGCGCGTGCTACGCGAGCGCTATCTCGCGCGCGAGGACGGCCTCGTGCGCGAGACCCCGGAAGAGATGTGCTGGCGCGTGGCGCTCGCCATCGCCACCGCAGAAGGTCGGTTCGGGCGCAGCGAGGCCGCGGTTTCGGAGGTCGCCACCGCGTTCTACGACATGATGGTGGAGGGCTATTTCCTGCCCAACTCGCCCACGCTGATGAACGCGGGCAAGCAGAACGCGCTGCAGTACTCGGCCTGCTACGTCCTGCCGGTCGGCGACTCGATGGAGGAGATCTTCGAGTCGGTGAAGGCGGCCGCCATCATCCAGCAGTCCGGAGGCGGCACCGGCTTCGCGTTCTCGCGGCTGCGCCCCAAGGACGACGTGGTGCACTCCACCGGCGGGCGGGCCTCGGGACCCGTGTCGTTCCTGCGCGTGTTCAATGCGGCGACCGAGGCGGTCAAGCAGGGAGGCGCGCGCCGCGGCGCGAACATGGGGATCCTGCGCGTCGACCATCCGGACATCCTCGAGTTCATCGAGTGCAAGCTGGACGGCGGGGTCATCAACTTCAACATCTCGGTCGCGGCCACCGACGTCTTCATGGAGGCGCTCGCGGCGGACCGCGAGTACGACCTCATCAACCCGCGCACCGGGCAGGTGACCGGCCGCCTTCGCGCGCGGGACGTCTTCGCCCGCATCGTGCGCGCGGCGTGGCGCACCGGCGATCCGGGGATGATCTTCATCGATCGCATCAATCGCAGCCCGGCCAACCCGACGCCGGAGCTGGGCCTGATCGAGGCGACCAATCCCTGTCTCGACGGCGACGTGCTGGTGGCTACCGATCGCGGTCTGCTGCGGATGGAGCGGCTCGCGGCGGATTTCCAAGCGGGCGGCATCGCGGTGAAGGTGGATCAGCGCCTGCTGCCGGCCCGCCTCATGGTCTGGGAAGGCACCCACGACGTGCCGCTGTCGGCGTACGGAGAGGGCTGCCTGCCCATCAGCCAGGCGTTCTGCACGGGCGAGCGGGAGACGGTCACGGTGCGCACCGCGGCGGGTTACGCGCTCACCTGCACGCCCGACCACCGGCTGATGACGGACCGGGGATGGGTCGCCGCCGCCGATCTGCGCGTCGGAGGCGATCGGGTGTGGATCCAGAGCGATCCGGGCGCCTTCGCCATCGGCCGCGCGCTGCCGTCACCCGCCCCCGCCGAGTTCATCGGGCGCAACGGCCGCCGCTACCGGCACGCCCTCCCCACCGAGTGGAGCGGCGACCTCGGCTTCGTGCTGGGCTGGCTGGTGGGCGACGGCTGGCTGCGATCCAGTGCGGCGTCGTATCCGCGGGTCGGGTTCGTGTTCGGCCGGGAGGACCGCGCCGCGCTCGAGCGCATCGCGGCGCTGATGGACGCGTGGCACGGCCGGCCGTCTCGCGTGTGGACGCGCGCCCGCGGGGTCAAGCACCTGATGTACGCCGGCAAGTTCTTCGCGGCGTTCTTCGAGGGCCTCGGGGTCCGTGCCGTGAAGGCGGGCGACAAGACCGTGCCGGCCGCTCTCTTCCATGCGCCGCGCTCGGCGGTGGTGGGGTTCCTGCAGGGGCTGTTCTCGGCGGAGGGGACGGTGCGCGAGAACCCCAAGACCAACCGCTCGTGGATCGCGCTCAGCTCCCGGAGTCGTACGCTGCTCCAGGGGGTGCAGCTCCTGCTCCTGCATCTCGGGATCAAGAGTCAGGTGATGGACCGGTCGCGGCCGCGGCGCGAGGGCTTGTTCGGATACCGCGCCAAGGCCGGCCGATTCCGGTCGTACGGCTCGGACGGGACGCTGTTCGAGCTCGGCATCTTCGGAAAGTCCCGGGGGCGCTTCTTGCGTGAGGTCGGTTTCAGCAACGACAAGCAGCGTCGGCTCGAGCCGGTACGCTACGCCGGGTCGTACGTGCAGAAGTTCAGCGATCCGGTGGCGGCGGTGGAGCCGGCGGGTCGTCGCCCGGTCTTCGACCTCACCGAGCCGCAGAGCCACTCGATGATCGCCAACGGCCTGGTCGTCCATCAATGCGGCGAGCAGCCCCTCTTGCCGAACGACGCGTGCAATCTCGGCTCGGTGAACGTGGCCAAGTTCGCGGTCGAGCGGTCGGGCCGCTGGGAGATCGACTGGAGCGAGCTGGAGCGGGTGGTGCGCCTGGCGGTGCGCTTCCTCGACGATGTCATCGAGGTCAATCCGTATCCGCTGCCCCAGGTCGATGAGATGGTGAAAGCCAACCGCCGCATCGGCCTCGGGATCATGGGCTGGGCGGATCTCCTGTTCACCCTCGGCATTCCCTACGACAGCGAGGAGGCCCTCGAGCTGGCCGAGCGGCTGATGGGGTTCATCAGCGAGAAGGGGCACGACCAGTCCATCCGCCTGGCCGAGGAGCGCGGCCCGTTCCCGCACTGGAGCCGCTCGATCTACCAGCACGGCCGCCCGCGCCGCAACGCCACCGTGACCACCATCGCGCCCACCGGGACCATCTCGATGATCGCCGGCTGCTCGTCGGGGATCGAGCCGGTCTTCGCGCTCGCCTTCGAGCATCGGGTCAAGGGACCGGATGGCGAGCGGGTGTTGCCCTTCTTCAGTGAGACGTTCGAGCGGCTGGCCCGGGATCAAGGCTTCCACTCCGAAGGGCTCATGGCCGAGGTGGCCCGCCGCGGCTCGCTCGGCGAGGTGCCGGGGGTGCCGGCGGCGGCGCGCGAGGTCTTCAAGACCGCCCACGAGGTCGATGCGGTCTGGCACGTGCGGCACCAGGCCGCCTTCCAGAAGTACACCGACAACGGCGTGTCGAAGACCATCAACCTGCCGGAGAGCGCGACCGAAGAGGACGTGGCCGCAGCGTACCGGCTCGCGTGGGATCTGGGCTGTCTCGGCCTCACCATCTTCCGCGACGGCTCCAAGGGCCGGCAGGTGCTCAACGTCGGCCTGCGCGGCGAGGGCTCCGGGCCGGCCCCCGCCCAGCGCGGAGTCAAGCCGCGGCCGCACAGCCTCACCGGCACGACGTATCGGATGGAGACGCCGATCGGCACCGCCTTCATCACCGTCAACGACAACGGGGGCGGCGAGCCATTCGAGGTCTTCGTGCAGGTCGGCAAGGGGGGCTCCGACACGATGGCGGTGGCGGAAGCGCTGGGCCGCCTGGTGTCGCTGGTGCTGCGCCTGCCGTCGCCGCTCACCCCGCGCCGCCGCCTCGAGGAGGCCATCAGCCAGCTGTCGCGTATCGGCGGCGGGCAGCCCACCGGATTCGGCGCGGCCAAGGTGCTCTCGCTTCCCGACGCGCTGGCGCGCACGCTGGCCGAGCACATCGGCGTCCCGCGCGGCGAGAGCGCCCAGGGCCAGGGCGCCCGGGCGATGCCGCTGCGGCGGGTCGGCGATCTCTGCCGCGAGTGCGGCCAGGCCACGCTGGTCTACGAGGAAGGTTGCAAGAAGTGTCTCTCCTGCGGGTTCAACGAGTGCTAGGGAGCGGCCATGTTCTCAGGCGGTGACTACGAGGAGGTGGCTCGCTGGCTGCGGAACTTCGTGGTCGCGCACGCCAAGCGGGAGAACCTGCGCGTCGAGGCGGTGGTCGACACCGAGGGCGCGCGCGAGGGCCGGAGCTACGGCGTGCGGCTCCGGCTGGGCGAGGAGCTGCGGCCGGCGCCGCCCGAGCCGCCGGTCGAGCTGGGCTTCCCCGAGGTCTCCGAGCAGCGCGGCAGCCTCGCGTGGTGCAGCGGGCTCGCGGAGCGGGTGCGCGGCCTCGTACGCGAGTTCTCGGGCTCGGCCCCGCTCCGCTCCGCCTGAGCGCGGTGAAGCCGGGGCCCGCCGTCCGCTGGTGGGCTCCCGGCGACTGGAACGCGTTCTTCGGGCTCGCGCTCGACAACCTGAGCCTCTTCGTCATCCTGTCGAGCCTGCTGATCGGCGTCTTCGGCTTCCCCGCCGATCTGGTCCTGCGCGTGATGGTGCCCGGCACCGCGCTCGGCGTCCTGGTCGGCGACCTGGCCTACACCTGGCTGGCGGTGCGGCTCATGCGACGGACCGGCCGCGACGACGTGACCGCGATGCCCTTCGGCGTCGACACCCCGTCGCTCTTCGGCATCGTGTTCGGCGTGCTCGGCCCTGCCCTGACGATCACCCGCGATCCGATCCTCGCCTGGAAGATCGGCATGGGGGTGACGGTGGCGATGGGCGCGATCAAGCTCGTGCTCGCCTTCGCGGGCGACTGGGTGCGGGCGCTGGTGCCGCGGGCCGCGCTGCTCGGCTCCATCGCGGGGGTCGCGGTGCTGCTGATCGCATTCCTGCCGTCGCTCCGTATCTTCGCCGATCCGCTCGTGGGCATCGTCTCGCTGACCATCGTGCTCGCCGCGCTGGTGGGGCATCGACGCATGCCGTGGGGGGTGCCGGGTGCCCTGGTCGCGGTGCTCGCGGGGACCGCGATCTACTGGGGCCGCTGGGCGCTCGCCTCCGCGGCCGCGGCGCCCGCGCCGCATCCGGCGCTCGCGGTGGGGGCCATCGGGCTCGCGCTGCCCGTGCCGACGCTTTCGTGGATCGGCGCGCTCGACGCGACGCTCTCCTACCTGCCGCTGGCGGTGCCCTTCGCGCTGGCCACCGTGGTGGGTGGCATCGACAACACCGAGTCCGCGATCGTGGCGGGCGACGGCTACCGCACCCGCGACATCCTGCTCACCGAGGCGCTGGCCACCATGGCGGCCGGCTGCTGCGGCGGCGTGATCCAGAACACGCCGTACATCGGCCACCCGGCCTACAAGGCGATGGGCGCGCGCGCCGGCTACACCCTGGCCACCGGCCTGGTCATCGGCGTGGGCGCGGCAGTCGGCATCGTCTCGCTGCTGGTCGCGCTGCTGCCGGACGCCGCGGTGGCGCCGATCCTCGTGTTCGTGGGCCTGCAGATCACCGCGCAGGCGTTCCTGGCCTCGCCCGCGCGCCACGCCCCCGCGGTGGCGGTGTCGTTCATTCCCGCGGTGGCGGCGCTCGTGCTGATCGAGGGCAATCAGCTGCTCGCTTCGGCGGGCCGGAGCGCGGCCGATCTGGCCGGGGAAGGCCGGGTCGTGTGGGCGGCCCTGCTGGTGCTCGGCAACGGGTTCATCGTGACCGCGCTGCTCTGGGGCTCGGCCCTGGTGGCGATCATCGAGCAGCGGCTGCGTGTCGCGGGGGCGGTGCTGGCGGTCGCCGCGCTGGCCACGCTCTTCGGGGTGATCCATTCGCCGCTGCCCGACGGCGCGGTGTTCTGGCCGTGGGCGATGGCCGGCGCGACGCCGGCCCAGGTGGCCGCCGGCTACGGGATCGCGGCGGCAGTGCTGCTCCTGCTGGGCGACGGCCCGGCTAGTCGCGAAGCAGGTCCAGCATCTCCCGATCGCTCCCGAACTTGAACTCCTCGAGCTTCTCCGCGCTCGCGCGCGCCTTCTCGGCGGCCTCGAGGCGCTGCACCGCCGCATAGTCGACCACCACCGTGCCCCGCGCGGCCAGCGCCTGCTTCACCGCTTCGACCGTCCGCTCCGCCTCGGCGCGCGGCCGCTTCGCGCGCGCGCCGAGATACGGGAGCAGGTGCTTGATGCCGGTCTCGGCGTCCAGGCGCGCTCGACCCACGACGCCGTCGCTGGCGCGCCGCGCCCAGCCGACCACGTAGACGCCGGGTTGCGCCGTTCCGGCCGCCGGCTCGAGGACCTGGTACGCGGCGGCCGGGTCGTCGCCGGTCACGGTGAGATAGAGACCGTCCTTGTAGGGCAGGCCGCAGTGCTCGTCCACGCGGTCGCCCACCGCGAACACGACCGTGTCGCACGGAATCACCGACGTCTGCCCGGTGCCGACGGCCGCGACGCGATCGCCCTTGCGCTCGAGCCGGGTCTCCTCCACCTCGAGGCCCACCACGTGGCCATTGTCGGCGATCACCCGCCGAGGGGAGGCGAGGAAGCGGAAGCGGAGCCGGGTGCGGGCCGGCGGCTGCGGCTCGGGCCGGGCCGCGAGCGCGGCAAGCAGCTCGTCGGGATCCTGGCCGGCCTCGACCAGGCGCGGGCGGATCCGCTCGAGCTCCTGCCGATAGAGGCCGTGATCGAAGGCGTCCTCGACGTCCTCGAATTCGCGGTCGTCGTACGCCTTTTCGAAGGGCCCGCGTCGGGCCACCGCGATGACCTCGTCGGCGCCGCAGAAGTGCGCGCAGTAATTGGCGATGTCCACCATGACGTTGCCGACCCCGACGATGGCGATCCGCTTGCCGATGGGGTAGGGCTGCTCGCTGAAGGGGGGCAGGTGGTTGTAGTGATAGACGAGGTCCTTGGCGTGGTAGACGCCGGGCAGCCGCTCGCCCTCGATTCCCAGATACTTGGTGCCCTGCGCGCCGATGGCGAAGACCAGCGCGTCGAATCCGAGGGCCTTCAGGTCCGGGATCGTCAGGTCTCCATGCTCCGCCACAGTCACGTGCCCGAGGTAGGTTACGAGCGGATCACTGAGGATCTTCTGGAACTGGCGGCGGAGGCCGCCCTTCATCTTGTACTTGTTCAGGAAGATGCCGTATTCGGCGAGGCCGCCGGGCTTGACATCCCGGTTGAGCAGGACGACGCGGCAGCCCTGGGCCGCCAGCGCGCGGGTAGCGAAGAGTCCCGCCGGACCGGCTCCGATCACTGCGACGAGATGAAGCGTGTCGTCCGTCATGGCCCGTGACCTTAACACACGGGTCAAGTCGCCAACGGGTGAAATCCCTTGACCCTCGGCGGACGCGCGGTGTTTAATGACCCCTGCGTTTCGTCAATGATGACGGGGCGATACCTTGCAGTTTCTCCCGTCGAGAGGAGTGGGCGATGTCGCATGCATTCGCGGTCCGGATCGGCCGGCCGGCCCTGGCTGCCCTGGTGCTCACGCTCGGACTCGGGACGTGGCCGTCTGGCGTCGTCGCCCAGGCTCAGTCGCCGTGGGTGGCCCCGGAATCGGAGAAGGCGAAGAAGAATCCGACGCCGAACGACAAGAAGACCGTCGAGCAGGGCGAGAAGGTGGCCAAGGTCAACTGCGTCTCCTGTCACGGGGTGAAGGGCAAGGGCGACGGGCCCGCGGCGGTGGCACTCAATCCCAAGCCGGCCGACTGGACCTCGAAGCGGGTCCAGGACATGAGCGACGGCGAGATCTTCTGGAAGATGACCACCGGCCGCGGCGCGATGCCGGCCTGGCGGCATCTGCCCGAGAAGGACCGCTGGGCGATCGTGCGCTACATCCGGACGCTGGCCGGGAAGTAGGCTCGGCGCTGACGGTGACGCCTCTGCAATGACCGGCGAGCCTCTGCCGCCGACGGCGGGACCGCCCGCCGTCCACGCCACGCTGTCCGGTCTGGGCGACGCCGTCGCTCGTCTCCGGGAGATCCTCCACGAGGCGGAGCCGGAGGAGCGCTCGCCCGGGCTGCTGGCCGAGCGTGACGAGCATGCGCTGGCCATCTTCCAGGAGATCCTCTCGCTTCCTCCCGTCGGGCTTCCGCCCGGCGAGCTGTTCGGGCTGGCAATGGACCGGCTCTCCCGCCTGCTGGCCGCCGACCGGGCGCTGCTCTTCGTGCTCGACGAGGCCACCGGCCGCCTGGTGCCGCGCTCCGGCCGGGGTGTGCGCCGCGAGGAGATGGAGAGCGTCTCCTTCGACCCGCGCGAAGGCCTGGTCGGGCGCGTGTTCCGGGAGAAGCGCGTGCTGACCTATGACGCCGGCGCATCGTCCGAGGCCACCGATCCGTTCGTCGAGCGTTTCCCGGTCCGCCAGGCGATCGCGGTGCCGGTGCGGACCGAAGGCGAGGTGGGGGCCGTGCTCCTGGCCGGCCGCCAGGCGCTCGGCGCCCCGTTCACCACGACCGACGTGCTCCTGCTGCTGGTCCTGGCCGACCGCGTCGGATCCGCGCTCGTGCACCAGCGGCTGGTCGAGCGTCAGGGCGAGCACCTCGCCGAGCTGCGGGAGCTGCGGGCGCTCATGGACGCCTCGCGGCCGGCGCGCGAGCCCGGCGAGATCCTCTCCCGGGCCGCGGCCACCGCGTCGCGGCTGGCCGGCGTCCGGGGCGCCGTCGCGATCGCGGGGGACAAGCTCGCCGACGTGCGCGCGGCCGGCGGGGCCGGACTGCTCGCGCACGTCGCGGTCGAGCGCATCGCGTCCGCGCCCGGGGCGCTCGCGGAGGGCTTCGCGGCCGACGGGCCGCTGGTGATCCGCGATCTGCGATCCCGGCCCGGCCTCCGCATCGGCGCCATCGAGGAGGAGGGATCGCGGGGCGTCCTGCTGGTGCCGATGCGATCGCGGGGCCGGACGGTCGGGCTGCTGTGCCTGGTCGATTCCGAGGCGCGCGACTTCGCGCCCGAGCAGGTGGAGTCGGCCCAGATGCTCGCCGCCCTCACCGCCGACGCGCTGGAGACCCATCGCACCGTCCAGGGCCTGCGCGCCTCGTTCATCGAGCGCGGCGCCCGCGAGGCCGAGCAGGCCGACCGTGACCGCGCACGCACGGTGGTCACCTTCGGCGCCGGGCTCACCCGCGAGCTGACCTCGATCTTCGCGCAGCTGCTCGGCAAGTCACAGCTGCTGCTCGCCCGGGCCGAGAACGATCCGCTGCGCGAGGGACTCGCCGCCCTCGAGGAGGCGGCGTGGCGCGGCACCGACGTGCTCCAGCGCCTGCTCGCGCTGGCCGAGGCGGAAACCGGCGAGGTCAGCCGGTGCGACCTGGTCTCGGTCGCCCACGAGGCGCTCGGCTTCACCCGGGCCCGCATGCCGAGCCGGCCGGCGGAGCGCGGACGCGTGGAGATGCAGGCCGAGCTGGCCCCGACGCCGCTGGTGGAGGCCAGCGCGACCGCGCTGCGCGAGATCGTGGTCAACCTGGTGCTGAACGCGATGGACGCCATGCCCGCCGGCGGCACGCTGACCGTGAGGACGCGCGAGCACGCGGGCGGAGCCGAGATCTCGGTGGCCGACGGCGGCGACGGGGTCGCGCCCGAGGCGCAGCCGCGCCTCTTCGACCCGTTCTTCACCACGCGGCCCGGGCACCTGGGCCTCGGGCTGTTCGTGGCCCGGGCGGTGGTGCTCCGCGCGGGCGGGCGCATCGAGGTGCGCAGCGCCGCCGGCGGCACCGTCGCCACCGTGTGGCTGCCCACCGCCGGCGTGCCGGTGGGGCCCGCCGCGCCGGCCCAGGTCGCGGCCCCCGAGACGCCCGCATCGCTCGCGGCGGCGGAGCAGAGCGGGTCGGTCCTGGTGGTCGAGGAGGAGGAGAGCATCCGCACCACCGTGATGGATGCCCTGATGTCCGTCGGCCATCGGGTGGAGACGTTCCTCGACGCGACCAGCGCACTCGCGCGGCTTGCGGAGGGCGGCATCGACGTGGTGGTCACCGACCTGGCCTTGCGAGACCGATCGGGCTTGCAGCTGGCGGCCGCGGTGAAGCAGCGCACGCCGAACACCACCGTCGTGCTCATGACCGGCTGGGGCCGGCGCCTTCACGAGGAGCGGGTGCGCGCGGCCGGCGTGGACGTGATGGTGCTCAAGCCGGTGCAGCCCGACCGGCTGCGCGCTGCCGTCGCGGAGGCGCTGGCCCTCCGTCGGCCGGCGTGACCGCGCGCGACGGCGGTCCCGACCGGCTCGCGACCGTGGACCTCGGCACCAACACCGTCCGCCTCCTCGTGGTCGAATCCGTGGGCGGCGTCTGGCGGCCCCTGCATCAGACCCAGCGGGTGACCCGGCTCGGGGAGGGACAGGCCGCCGCGGGGCGGCTGCTGCCCGAGCCGATGCAGCGTACCGTCGCGACGGTCGCGGAGTTCGTGCGGGCCGCGCGCGGGTGGGGCGCGGGAGCCGTGCGTATCGTCGCCACCAGCGCGGTGCGCGAGGCGGTCAACCGGGAGGAATTCGTGGCCACGGTGGAGGCGGCGAGCGGCGAGTGCGTGCACGTCGTCTCCGGCGAGGACGAGGCGCGGCTCACCCTGAAGGGCGTCATCTCGGGACTGCCCGGTCTGGGACCGTCGTTCCTGCTCTTCGACATCGGCGGCGGCAGCACCGAGTTCGTGTCCGCCCGCGGGGGCGCTCCGGAGGCCGCGGTCAGCCTGCGGCTGGGCGTGGTGCCGCTCCAGGAGGAATGGGGCGAGCGGGGTCCCGTGCGGTGGGATCGCTTCACCCGGATGCGCGAGCACGTCGAGGCGCGCCTCCACCGCGAGGTGCCGGAGCGCATTCGCGGCGCGGCCGGTGAGCTGGTCGGCACCGCGGGGACCGTCACCACGCTGGCCGCGCTCGATCTGGAGCTGCCCGCCTACGACGCGGCGCGGGTACACGGCCATCGCCTCGCCCGCGCCACCGTGGAGCGGCTGCTCGCACGGCTGGGCGCCCTCGGCGTCGACGAGCGCGCGGGGCTGCCCTGTCTCGAGCCGGGCCGCGCCGACGTCATCATCCCGGGCATCGCGATCTGCCTGGCCACGATGACGTGCTTTCGCCGCGACACCCTGGTGGTGAGCGATCGCGGGCTGCGCGAAGGCATCCTCTGCGAGCTGCTGGAAGGAGCAGAGCGATGAAGCCGGCGGGCCGGGCCCTCTCGGTGATCGACTATCACACCGAGGGCGAGCCCATGCGCATCGTGGTGGGCGGGGCGGAGCCGATTCCCGGCGCGACCCTGATGGAGCGCAGCGAGCACCTCGCCGCCCACGGTCGCGACCTGCTGGGCTTCACCCTCTACGAGCCGCGGGGCCACTCGGCGATGTGCGGCGCGATCCTGACCGAGCCGGTCGCGAGCGGCGCCGACGCGGGCGTGCTCTTCATCGAGCCGCTCGGCCCGGTGCACATGTGCGGGCACGGGGCGATCGCGCTCGGCGCGATGCTGGTCGAGACCGGACGGGTGGCCGCCCCGGGCGGCCTGGCGACGGTCACGCTCGAGACGCCGGCCGGCCTCGTGGCCTGCCGGGTCACCTCGCAGACCGGGCATCCGACCTCGGTGACGATCCGCAACGTGCCCGCGTTCTCGGCCGGGCTCGATCTCTCCGTGGACGTGGCCGGTCTCGGGCCGGTGCGGTTCGATCTGGCCTACGGCGGGCACTTCTACGCGCTGGTGGAGGCGGCCCCGCTCGGGCTGCGCCTCGAGGCCAAGGCGGCGAGCCGGCTGATCGAGATCGGCGAGCGGATCCGCGCCGCCATCGAGGCGCGCGTCCCGCTCGTGCATCCCGGCATGCCGCAGGCGCGCGGCCTCCTCTACGTGCAGTTCCACGAGCCGGCGCGGCGGCCGGACGCGCGGTATCGCAACGCGGTGGTGGTCGCGCCGGCCGGACTCGATCGCTCGCCGTGCGGCACCGGCACCTCCGCGCGGCTGGCCAATCTCCACGCGCGCGGCCAGCTCGGGGTGGGGGACGCCTTCGGCCACGAGTCGATCATCGGCACGCTCTTCACCGGGCGGATCGCCGCGCTCACCGATGTGGCGGGCACACCGGCGGTCGTCCCCGAGATCACCGGGCGCGCCTGGATGACCGGCCAGGGGACGCTCTGCCTCGATCCGAGCGACCCCTTTCCGGGTGGTTTCCTCCTGTAACGCTCCGCTCGGCGGTCGGTTTGTTGACACTTCGACCGGTCGTGTGCTGTTCTAATCGGGATGAGCTTGGTTCCGAGCGTGATCGTCCGGCGCTGGCTGGAGACGGTGCTGGCCGCGTTCTCGATCGCGGTGATCTACGTGAACACGCATCGGGAGATGATGCCCCGAGCGCTCGACCTCAACAACGACACCAACCTCACGCTCGCGGAGTGGCTGCTGCGGGGAATCGTCTTCGGCCTGATGGGCATCCTCGGCTTCTCCGCGCTGGTGGTGGTGTTCTTCCTCGTCTACTCGCCGATCTACCTCATCAACAAGCTTCCGCACCTGGTCGGCAAGGGTGGCTGGCTCGACCGGCGGGAGGTGCGCTTCTACCTCGCGTGCTTCGCGCTCGTGTGCCTCCTCGTCACCCTCTTCACCTGGTCGACCGACGTGTTCTTCATCATGCTCGTGCTGCTCGCCGGCTTCGGCCCGCTGATCTGGAGACTGCTCGTCTAGGCCCGCTGAGTTGACAGCTTCCGGAGCCCCGCTTATCCTTTCGGGGTATATGGATGAAATCGCGGTCCTGGTGCTGAACTACACCTACGAGCCGCTGCATTTCACCAACGCCAAGCGCGCCATCACGCTCCTCCTCGCGGGCAAGGCCGAGAGCGTCGAAGCCTCGCCGCGGGTGATCCGGTCGCCCTCGCGCAGCTTCCATCTGCCCGCGGTGATCCGCCTCGGGGCCTACATCCGCAAGCCGTTCCTCGAGCGGGTGGCGTTCAACAAGAAGAACATCCTGCGGCGCGACGGCTACACCTGCCAGTACTGCTCGCGGCGCGGCGAGAAGCTCACGGTCGACCACGTGGTCCCGCGCTCGCGGGGCGGGCAGACCACCTGGACCAACGTGGTGGCGGCCTGCCTGCGCTGCAACCTCCTCAAGGGCAACCGCACGCTGGAGGAGGCCCGGCTCCGGCTGATCCGCGAGCCCGTGCACCCGCAGTTCCTCTTCTCGGTGCACCTGCTCCGGCACCCGCACGCCACCTCGTTCCTCGACTCCTGGCGGAAGTACCTGGTGGCGGTGCCGTCGACGACCTGAGCGGTCCCCCGGGCATCCAGTTGTCCACGCAGTCGTTCACCCTCGCCTCCGAGTTCGCGCCGTCCGGAGACCAGCCGCAGGCGATCGAGCAATTGGCCTCGGTCATCCGCTCGGGCAGCCCGCACACCGTGCTGCTCGGGGTCACCGGCAGCGGCAAGACGTTCACGCTCGCCAACGTGATCGCCCGGCTGGACCGCCCGGCCCTCGTCATCTCGCCCAACAAGACGCTCGCCGCGCAGCTCTACAGCGAGTTCCGGGCGTTCTTCCCGCAGAACGCGGTCGAGTACTTCGTCTCCTACTACGACTACTACCAGCCCGAGGCCTACATTCCGCAGTCGGACACCTACATCGAGAAGGACGCGCTGGTGAACGACGAGATCGATCGCATGCGGCACTCCGCGACCGCCTCGCTGTTCGAGCGGCGCGACGTGGTGGTGGTGGCCTCGGTGTCGTGCATCTACGGCATCGGCGAGCCCGAGACCTACCGCGGCATGCACGTGTCCCTGCGCGCCGGGCAGAGCATGGACCGCGACGCCCTGATCCGGGCGCTGGTCGCGGTGCAGTACGAGCGCAACGACTACGACTTCCGCCGCGGGACGTTCCGGGTGCGGGGCGACGTGGTCGAGGTGTTCCCGGCCAGCGCGGAGTCGGAGGCCCTGCGGGTGGAGTTCTGGGGCGACAGCGTGGAGCGGCTCATGACCCTCGATCCGCTGCGCGGCATCACCACCGGGGCGGTGACCGAGGCGCACGTCTATCCGGCCAGCCACTACGTGACGCCGGCCGCGCAGCTCGAGCGGGCCATCGACGGCATCATGGAGGAGCTGCGCGAGCGGCTCGGCTTCCTGAAGACGCGTGGCAAGCTGCTGGAGGCCCAGCGCCTCGAGCAGCGCACCCTGTTCGACATGGAGATGCTGCGGGAGCTGGGCTACTGTCACGGGGTCGAGAACTACTCACGACACCTGTCGGGCCGCAAGCCGGGACAGAACCCGCCCACCCTCATGGACTACCTGCCGAAGGACGCGCTGGTGATCCTCGACGAGTCGCACGTCACCGCGCCGCAGATCCGCGGCATGTATCCCGGCGACCGCTCGCGCAAGGAGGCGCTCGTCGAGTACGGGTTCCGCCTGCCGTCGGCCTTCGACAACCGGCCGCTCACGTTCGAGGAGTTCACCCGGATCGTGACCCAGACCCTCTACGTCTCCGCGACGCCGGGCCCCTACGAGCTGGAGCGGGCCGGGGTGGAGCGGAGCGGGCCGGGTCGGGCCCTCGCGGGCGGGCCGGTGGCCGAGCAGATCATCCGCCCCACCGGGCTCATGGACCCGAAGATCACGGTGCGGCCGGCGTCGTCGCAGGTGGACGACCTCATGGCCGAGGTGCGGGCGCGAGCCGACCGGGACGAGCGCGTGCTGATCACCACGCTCACCAAGCGCATGGCCGAGGACCTCACCGAGTACTATCAGCAGAACGGCCTCCGCGTCCGCTACCTGCACTCCGACATCGACACTCTCGAGCGGGTGGCCCTGATCCGGGACCTGCGCCTCGGCAAGTTCGACGGCCTGATCGGGATCAACCTGCTGCGGGAAGGCCTGGACCTGCCCGAGGTCTCGCTGGTGGCGATCCTGGACGCGGACAAGGAGGGCTACCTCCGCTCCGCCACCTCGCTCATCCAGACCTCCGGACGCGCGGCCCGTCACGTCAACGGCGAGGTGATCATGTACGCCGACACCGTGACCGGCTCCATGCGGGAGGCCATCGCGGAGACCGACCGCCGGCGCGAGGTCCAGGGCGAGTACAATCGAGTCCACGGGATCACCCCGGAGTCGGTACGCCGGTCGATCCGCGACCTCCTCGAGTCGGTGCCGGAGCGCGACTACTACACGGTCGAGGTGGAGCGGGCACCCGCCTCGCAGTGGGAGAGCCCGGCCGCGCTCGCCGCCCACGTGGCCGAGCTGGAAACTGCCATGAAGGACGCGGCCCGCCGGCTCGACTTCGAGCGAGCCGCCGAGCTTCGCGACCGCATCAAGGCGCTCCGCAAGGTCGACCTGGGAGTCTGAGGCGGCCCGAGCCCGATGGTCTTCAAATGGGTGCTCATCCTCTTCACCGTGCTCTCGATCGCGCTCTTCCTGCTGTCCAAGGCGATCGCGTTCATGAACCCACCACGGCCCGGCCGGCCCGCCCCGCGGATCCTCGGTCAGATCCGACGGGCGCTCACCTGGACGGTGCTGGTGCCCACCGTGCTCGCCCTCGCCCTCCTGGTGGTGACGCTGCTGCGGCAGCCCTGACCGCGATGGTGAGGGCGTGATGACCCTCGAGGAAAAGGTCGATCAGGTGCCGGACCGGCCGGGGGTCTATCTCTACAAGGACGCCAAGGCCCAGATCGTCTACATCGGCAAGGCGGCCTCGCTCAAGAGCCGCGTGCGCTCCTACTTCCAGGAATCGCGCGCGCGGGATCCCAAGACCGACGCGCTGGTCGGCCAGATCCGCGACCTCGAGTACATCGTCACCGCCAACGAGCTGGAGGCGATGATCCTCGAGTCCACCCTGGTCAAGAAGCACCGGCCCCGTTACAACATCATCCTGCGGGACGACAAGCACTACCCGTTCCTCAAGCTCACCACCAACGAGGAGTTCCCGCGCCTGGTGGTGGCCCGTCGGGTGCAGAAGGACGGGGCGACCTACTTCGGCCCCTTCTATCCGGCCACCGCGATGCGCGAGACCCTGCGCCTCGTGCGCCAGCTCTTCCCGCTGCGCACCTGCCGCATCAAGATCGACGGGACGCTGTCGCGCCCGTGCCTGCAGTACTACATCCACCGCTGCAACGCGCCGTGCACCGGCTGGGAGACCCGCGAGGGCTACGCGGAGACGGTGCGCGACGTCGAGCGCTTCCTGGAGGGCAAGAACGACGATCTGGCCGCCCGGCTCACCCGGGACATGGAGGCCGCCGCCGAGGAGATGAAGTTCGAGCGGGCCGCCGCCCTGCGCGATCGGGTCCAGGCGCTCAACACGGTGCGCGAGCGCCAGCAGATGATCTCCACCGAGGAAGAGGACCAGGACATCGTGGGCGTGGTCCGCCAGGGCTCGGAAGCCTGCGTGCAGCTCTTCTTCGTGCGCAAGGGCCGCCTGCTCGGGCGGGAGTCGTTCTTCTTCGAGCGCGTCTCGGGCTGGAGCGACGGCGAGATCCTCTCCGCCTTCATCCGGCAGTTCTACGCGCGCAACGTGGTGCCGCCGCCCGAGATCCTGCTCTCCGAGTCTCCGCCCGAGGCCCCACTCACCACCGAGTGGCTGGCCCAGCGCCGGGGCGGGCGGGTCGAGCTGCACGCCCCGCAGCGCGGGCGCAAGCGCGACCTGGTGGTCATGGCCGAGGAGAACGCGGCGCTGGCGCTGCAGACGCACCTGCTCGCCCGCGGCAGCCGGCAGCACGTGGTGCTCGAGGACCTCGAGCGCTCGCTCGGGCTGCCCGGCCCGCCCCATCGCATCGAGTGCTTCGACATCTCCACGCACCAGGGCAAGGAGACGGTGGCTTCGATGGTGGTGTGGCAGGACGGGGACATGAAGAAGGACGACTACAAGCGCTACAAGATCCGCACCGTCACCGGCACGGACGACTTCGCCTCGATGCAGGAGGTCCTCACGCGCCGCTACGGCCGCGCCCTGGAGAGCGAGAGCGTGCTGCCGGACCTGATCCTGCTCGACGGCGGCCGCGGCCAGCTGGGCGCGGGGCAGAAGGCGCTGGAAGATCTCGGGCTCGACTACATCCCGATCGCGGCCCTCGCCAAGCGGGCCGAGGAGGTCTACACCCCGGACCGGCTGCAGCCGCTCGTGCTGGACCTCGGCTCACCCGCGCTGCAGGCGCTCCAGAGAGTTCGCGACGAGGCGCACCGCTTCGCGATCACCTACCACAAGAAGCTCCGCCAGCGGCGGGCGATCGCCTCGGTGCTCGACCAGATCCCGGGTGTGGGGCCGACGCTCCGCACCAGCCTGTTGAAGACGCTGGGCTCGGCCAAGGGCGTTCGCGAGGCCTCGGTGGCGGATCTGGCCTCGGTCCCCAAGATCACTCCGAAGCTGGCCCAGCGCATCTACGACTTCTTCCACCCGCAGCCGGTGGCCGCGGAGCGCCCGCCGGAGTCCTAAGGCACTCGCCGCGGCGGGCGGCCGCCGCCGCTCAGGCGGCCTGCCGCTCGGAGAGCGCTTCGGCCAGGTCCACCATCACCGCGTCCACGTCGGCGGCGAGCGTGGCGGTGGCCTCGGCGTCGTACGGCGTCGGCGTGGCGTTCACGATGACGATCGGCACTCCCGCATCGCGCGCCCAGCGCAGCAGGTCGGAGGCCGGGGCGACCAGCAGCGAGGTGCCGAGCACGAGCAGGAGATCGGCGGCGAGCACCGCCCGCAGCGCGGCGTCCAGTCGGGCCGGGCTCACGCGCTCGCCGAACATCACGCTACCGCCCTTCAGCAGTCCCTGGCAGACCGGACAGTAGAGGGCTGTCCGGCCGCTCTCGAGACGGGACGACAGCGTCGCGCGCTCCACCTCGTGCCGGCAATCCAGACAGAACGCCCCGCGGATCGAGCCGTGCAGCTCGATCACCGTCTCGGCGGGCAGCCCCGCGGCCTGGTGGAGCCCGTCCACGTTCTGGGTCACCACGGCCGACAGCCGGCCCCGACGGCCGAGATCGGCCAGCGCCCGATGGGCGGGCGCCGGGGTGGCCGCCTCGACGAGCCGAAAGAAGCGCTGCTCCTCCTGCCAGTACGCGGCGCGCGATGCCGCCGAGCGCACGAAGTCCGCGAGCTGGATGTCGCGCGTGCGGGTCCAGAGGCCGCCCGGCCCGCGGAAGTCGGGCAGGCCGGCGGCGGTGCTGACGCCCGCGCCGGTGAGCACGCAGATCTTCCGGGCGCGCGCGGCGAGCGCGTGCAGGCGCTCCTGGGCCAGCCGCGCGTGCCAGGCGACCTCGGGCGAGCCGACCGACGCGAGCGGCAGCGGAGCCGGCCGTCCCGGCACCATGCGCCGCAGCCACGGCAGCCGCAGCGCGGCGACCACCGCGATGGTGACCAGGCTGAACGGGGCGACCAGGGCGGGCAGGGGCAGGCCGGCGTGGACCATGAGGCTCGACCACAGCGCGCCCGCGATGGCCGCGCTGATCGCGGCCACGACGAGCGCGGCCGGCGAGAAGGCCAGGAACACACCGCCGAGGGCGATCGCGGTCGGCACGGTGTTGGCCACGATGCCGGAGGTCCCGACGCCACCGAGCGCGGCGCTGACCGCCAGCCCGACGACCGCCCCCAGCAATGCGGTGACGGCCAGGAGCCGCGACGCAACCGCCAGGCCGGCCAGCGTGAGGGTCCAGCCCGCCGCCTGCGCGGGCCACCCGGCCGGCGTCGCCGGCCCCGCGGGCGCCAGCACGAGCCAGGCGGCCCACGTCAGGGCCAGCGCGGGCAGGGCGACCGACGGCAGGTGCTGCGGGGTGAGCAGACGATGGGCCAGCCGGGTGAGCGCGGGCGCGACGAGAGCGGCCAGCCCGAGCGTCACCCACGCCCGCGAGGTCGGCGCGAACAGCACGCCCCAGAACACGCCGGTCAGCGCGGCCACGTAGCCGTAGAGCCCGCGTCGCCACTCCGCGTACGGATAGCCCCGGAGCCGCGCGAGGACGGTGGCCAGGGTGCACGCGATCGCGGCGCCCACGGCGGCGCGGGGCGCCAGCGGGATCAGGCCGAGCAGCATCAGGAGGCCGCCCAGCGGGGATTCCGCGAACAGCACCTGGCCGTAGCCCGCGGCGGCGGCGTGGCCGACTTCGCCGTCGAGCCGGACGAGGCGTCCGCTCATCGCGCCCGCGCGCGCGCGGCGGTCGCGCGTCTCGGCAGCCGATCGCGCCCGATGAAGTCGGCCACCGTCTCGGCGTCGCGGAGCAATTCCGGCCGGCCGTCCCGCGCCAGCACGATCGCGGGGC
Source organism: Candidatus Methylomirabilota bacterium (assembly GCA_035315345.1). Taxonomy (NCBI): domain Bacteria; phylum Methylomirabilota (SeqCode); species Candidatus Methylomirabilota bacterium. Next base: position 26,751 of record DATFYA010000114.1, on the reverse strand, counting down.
GCGCATGGATGAACTGCATCGACTGCGAGTCGGCGTAGGCGCCGCAGTTGCGGACCACCAGTGGAGTGCCGCGGCGCAGGGGAGGCAGGCGGATGCCGACCGCGAGACAATCCACCTGCATGCACAGAGGCCCGAACAGCGTGACCTCTTCGACGGAGAGCGGCGAGGCCTCCACCGGCGCGATGTCGAGCGGCGTGTAGTACGCGGTCGGCAGCAGGTGCACGCCCGCGTCGAGCACCGCGGCCTTGGCCCCGCCCCCGAGCCGCTTGGTGGCGACCACGCGAGTCAGCAGGGAGACCGCGTGCTCCACCACCGCGCGACCGGGCTCCAGCACGAGCCGCGGCCGGCTCTCCAGCCGTCGCATCGCGGCGGCCAGGGGCTGCGTGATGGCGGCCGCGAAGGCGGGAAATACCGGCTCGGGCGTGGTGCCGGGGTGGCTGCGGGCGTACCGGTGACGATTGGGGAAGCCGCCGCCCAGATCGAGCACCTCCCACCGCACGCGGTGCCGCCGCTCGAAGCGGGTCATGAGCGGCACGAGCAGGCCGAGCAGCGCCCCATAGGTGTCGGCGTCGGCCAGATCGGTGCCGAGATGGGCGTGGAGTCCCGCGAGCCGCAGCGACGACGAGGCCACCACGCGGCCGCACGCCTCCTCGGCGAGCCCGTCCTCCACCCCGAAGCCGAATTTCTCCCAGGGCACCGCGGTGACCCGCGCGTTCACGCGCAGGCCGACCGGGGCCACCACCCCCCGCGCGCGCGCGATCTCCTCGATGGCGGTCAGCTCGTCGAAGCTGTCCACGTTGATCCACGCGCCGTCGGCCACCGCCCGCTCCAGATCGGCGTCGGCCTTCCACGGGCCGTTGAAGACGATGCGCGAGCCGGGGATCTCGAGGCGCCGGGCCATCTCGTACTCGAGCCCGGAGACCACCTCGGCCCACGCGCCCTCCTCGTGCAGGAGCGAGCGAATGCCGGTCAGGTAGTTCGTCTTGTAGGAGTACGCGACCTCGGTGTGGGGATAGCCGGCGCGGAACGCGGCCCGGAAATCGCGGAACTCCCGCCGCAGGCGCGACTCGGACACCACGAACAGGGGCGAGCCGAACCGGCGCAGCAGGTCGGAGACCGCGCAGCCGTCGATCTCGTCCACGATCACGGTCGGCACGAGCGGCGCGCGGGTGTTGATCGCGACGCCCGAGAACTTGTTGATGGTGCCGAAGGTGTGGCGGGTGAGCGTCGGCTCCTCCCATGCGCGCCGCGGCGGTGCCGCGATCTCAGAGGACATGACCGTCCACTCTGCCCTCGACCGAGAGCGCCCCCATCCGCTCCACCGAGGCGATGGCGTCCCACGCCTGACGGACGTAGAAGGTTCCCGGACGTGGCCGCAAGGAGTTCACGCGCTCGCCCCGCGCCAGCCGCACCGCCGCCCACGGCAGGTTCGCTCCCGCGCCGGCCGACAGGTAGACCCAGGCGGGGAATCGCGGGTTCGCCTCGATCACGAAGGGGCCACGCCGCGGATGCCGGATGACCTCGAGCTCGAACGGCCCGACCCAGCCCGTCGCCTCCGCGAAGGTGGCCGCGAGCTTCTCGAGCGAGCGATCCACCACGGTGGTGCCGCCCCAGGTGTTGCCGTTGGCGGAGCGGATCTCCTTCCGCACCACCACCGTGCCCACGATGCGATGGGCGCGATCGGCGACCGCCGCCACGCCGTACTCCTCGCCGGCGATCCATTCCTGGGCCAGCAGCGGGAATCCCCAGGAGGCGGCGAGCCGGCGGGCCACCACGTGGGCTTCCTCGGCCGTCCGCACCGGCTTGGCGTCGGCCACCGGGCCCTTGAGCATGAACGGCCGCCCCATCTCCTCGATGGCGGTCTCCAGCTCCACCCAGGTCGCCATCAGGCGCGTGCGCGGCACGCGGAAGCCGCGCGCCACGATGCCGGGAAGCCGCGGCTTGGCCGCGGCGGCGAGCGCGGCCGCGGGCGGCACCAGGGTCGCGACGCCCGCGGCCGCGAGACGATCGGCCAGCCAGGTCACGATCGGCACCTCGACGTCGATCGTGGGGAGCAGGCAGTCGACGCCCGCGTCGCGGCACTGCTCGAGCAGCGCCTCCGGATAGCCGCCGTCCTCGCGGGACGGGAAGGGGAGCAGGCGCACCTCGTCCCACGCCCGGTCGACGTAGACGCCGGTGGCCAGCACCTCGTGGGTGAGGCCGATGAGGCGCGGCGCAGGTGACAGGGCGCGCAGGCAGCGGCCGACCGTCAGGCCCGCCGACGGGTTGTCGGCTGCGTTGAGACCGGTGATCGCCACCGTGCCGGCGCGCCCGGCCACCGGCGTCGTGGGCGACGCGAGCGCGCGCGAGAGCAGATTGCGGCGCGCGGCCCCTCCGGTCAGCGCGGCGAGCGGGTTGCCCGCGTAGGTGTGCTCGATCAGCGCCCGGGCGAGCAGGCGGCCCGGCTGCGCCAACGCGGGCTCGACGTCTTCGCCCATGGCCAGCCGCACCAGCGCGGCGGGCAGGTTCGCGCCGGCCTCGGAGGCGAGCGCGATCCAGGACGGCAGCCGCGGATTGATCTCGAAGCAGTAGATGCCGCCGTCGGTGGCCGCGATGAATTCGGCCTCGATGCCCCCGTCCCACCGGAGCGCGGCCACGATCCGCCGGAGCAGGGCCACGAAGCGGGGCTCCTCCACGGTGACGCCGGCCCAGGCGGTGCCCTTGTTGGTGACCGCGAGCTTCTTCATCACCGCGGCCTCGAGCAGCTCCCCGCGGCGTGCCACGCCGGCCACGTCGTACTCCTCGCCGCCGATCAGCGGCTGGGCGAGCACGGGATAGCCCCACTCCTCGGCCAGCTGCCAGCCCGCCACGCGGAAATCCTCCGGCGTGTGCACCACCGTCGAGTCCACGAGGGTGCCCTTGACGATCTGCGGGTACCGTCGCCTCCCCGCCGCCTTCGTCACCGCGTCGGGCGACGACAGCACGAGCGTCTCCGGCACCGCGAACCCGGCGCGCCGGCCGAGCGCGGGGAGCCGGCGCTTCTCCCGGGCGCGCAGCGCCGCCATCGTGGGCAGGCAGCTGGCCACCCCGAGTCGCCGCAGGGCGGGCCTCATCGCACTCCACTGCGCGAGCTCGGCGTCGACGGTCGGGATCACCACGTCGAGCGGATGCGTCGCGACCACCGTCTCCAGCCGCTTGAGGAGCGCCCGCGGCCCCGCGGCCGGATACGGGATCAGGGCGTGCGCGTCGATCAGCCCCTCCGCGTAGGCGCCCGTGCTGAAGTGGTCCCACGTGAGCGCGAGGATGCGCCATGACGGGTCGGCCTGGCGGAGGGCGCGAACCACCGCGAGCCCGGGGTGCGGATTGTCGGTGGCGTAGAAACCGGTGACGCCGATCCAGGTCTCACCCATCGACGACCTCGGCGACGCCTTCGCGCCGCAGCTGCTCGACGAAGGCGATGAGCGCCCGCCGGGCGACGGGCTCGTCGACCTCGAAGGCCTCGACCATGGCGACGAGCACGTCGGCCACCGGCTGCTGGTCGTGGAAGCGCGCGGCCGCGAAGGCTCCCGTCCCGTTCAGCGAGAAGACGCGGCCCGAGCGCTGGTCGAAGAGGAACCCGCGCTCGGGTCCGAAGCGTGGACGCACGGATTCGACGAAGCGGACACGCGCGGGCAGGGGGGCGGAGGCGCTCATGGCTGCTTGCCCAGCTCCTGCAGGCCGCGTACCGCGTCGGGGTAGCCGGGCTGCGCGGCGAGACTCCGGCGGAAGGAGCGCTCGGCTTCGACCCGATCGCCGACCTTGGCGAGCGTCCAGCCGAGCCCACTCCACGCGTCGGGCCAGTCCGGCTGCCGGGCCGTGACGTCGCGGAACTGCCGGAGCGCCTGCGGGACGTCCCCGGACTGATAGTAGCTCCACGCCAGCGTGGACCGCGCGTCGCTCACGATCGGATGCAGACCCGGCGCGCCCGGGATCAGGACGCGCTCCTTGACCGGCGGCAGGTCGGCGCCGGTCGCGATGACGCGCTCCAGCGGGGGGATCGCGTCGCGGTAACGCCTCAGCGCGTAGAGGGTGAAGCCCAGCCCGCGGAGGCCATCGGGATCGCCCGGATGCCGCTGGAGCAGCGCGCGGAACTCGGTTTCCGCCAGCGCATGGGCCTGCTCGTGGAAGAGTCCCCAGCCCAGATCGCGCCAGACGTCGAGCCACTCCGGTCCGGCCGTGAAGAGCTTCCGCAGGCTGGCCGCCGGATCGACCGTCGCCACGTAGACGGCGGACTTGCCGATGGCCGTCCGGAACCGGGTCTTCGCCTCGTCCCGGTGCCCCTGCCGCTCGGCCACCCATCCGAGCCCGAGCAGCGGATCGGCCCACGACGGCTCCCGCCGGGCCACGTCCTGGAAGACGCGACGCGCGGCGGGATCGTCGCGCTTGTAGTAGTACGACCAGCCGAGCGCCGAGCGGGACAGGGTGTCGCCCTCCTGCTCCTGCAGCAGGGCCTGGAATCGCTCGACCGCGACGCCCCACTCGCCCCGGTGATAGGCGACGAACGCGAGACCGCGGCGGGCGTCGCGATCGTTCGGGGCCAGCTTGAGCGCGGCCATGAAGTTGGCCTCGGCCCGCACCGGGTCGCGGCGGGCGAGGTAGACCCAGCCGAGACCGTCGTGCGCGTTGTGGTATCCGGGCGTGTGCCGGAGCGACTCGTTGAACGCGCTGAGCGCGCGGCTCTGATCGCCGGTCCGGTAGGCGATCCAGCCGAGACCCTCGTACGCATAGTAGGCGTTGGGGTCGCGCGGCCCCAGCGCCAGTCCGCGTTCCAGCTCGGTCTTCGCGCGCTCGAGGTCGTCGAGCTTCAGGTAGCACCATCCGAGGAGGATCCGATCCCGCGCGGAGTCTCGACCTCCCTGCATGGAGGTCTCGAGGCGGGCGATCGCACCCTTGTAGTCGCCGGCCTCGAAGGCGCCGACGGCCTGGTCGAAATCGGCGCGCGCGATCGTCGCGGCGCAGCCGATCCCGAACGCGAGCAGGGCGATGACCGAGATGAGGACAAACCGGTAGCGACGCACGGGTGCTGCTGCCGCAAGCCGCATGCCAGATATCGGGTGCGCCAAGTCCAGAGCCCCCTGGTAGCGTAGTCGATACCCGGTCATCTGCCCACAGGGATAACACCGATCCGGGCACTTGCCCATCCATCCGGCATCATCGATCATGGGGCTCCCATGGCGCCCCGCGGATCGCTGCTCCGGACGTTCGCCCTCCTGAGCTTCCTGCTGGTGGCGCTGATCACGATCGCGCAGATCGGCGTGCAGTGGCGGCTCCTGCGGGAGGACCTGCTGGAGTGGGAGCGCACGAGCACCGCCGAGGCCATCCGCGTGCAGGTCGCGTCGGTGCTCGACCCCGACGACTTCGTGCACTGGAACACGCCGGCGGCCCGGGGCCGCTTCGCCGAGCTCCTCCGGCTCGCCCTGTCGAATCCGGAGATCCTGCGCATCAAGCTGTACGATCCCGAGATGCGCGTCGTCTGGTCCGACGAGCCCCGTCTGCTCGGCGAGACCTTCCCGGGCAACCGACATCTCGTCCAGGCCCTCCGCGGCGAGACGGTAGCCCTGCTGGAGGAGATGGACAAGGCCGAGCACGAGTACGAGCGCGACTTCGTCTCGGTGGTGGAGCTGTACATCCCGATCGTGCTCCATCGCGGTCGCACGCCGGGCACCGCCGCGGTCGACGGGGTGGTCGAGATCTACAAGGACCCGTCGCGGCGCTTCGCCAACTACACGCGCGACCGCATCGTCATCATGACGGTGTCACTGCTCGGAGCGCTCACCCTGTACGCCGGGCTCTTCTGGACCGTGCGGCGGGCGGCCCGGCGCATGGAGGCGCAGCAGCTCGACCTGGCCCGCCAGGCCGACACCCTTCGCGCGACCAGCGAGGAGCTGGCCGCCGCCCAGCAGCAGCTGCGCGTATCCGAGCGGCTCGCCGCGATCGGGGAGGTGAGCGCGGCGGTGGCCCACGGCATCCGCAACCCGCTCGCGAGCATCCGGGCCTCGGCCCAGGTCGCCGCCGACGCGCTCGAGGACCGATCCCGGGTGGAGACGTACCTGCGCGCGATCACCGACGAGGTGGATCGCCTGGGCCGCTGGCTGACGAGCCTGCTGGACAGCGTGCGGCCGTTCCAGCTCGATCTGGGTCCCGTCGACCTCAACGGCGTGCTGCGCGACCTGCTGGGCGTGCTGCAGCGCCGGCTCACGGTGGCGCGGGTCACCGTCGACGCGCGCCTCGCTCCGGATCTGCCGAAGCTTCACGCCGACGAGGTCCAGCTGCAGCAGGCCTTCCTCGGCGTGCTGGAGAATGCGATCGAGGCACTGCCCAAGGGCGGCACGATCCACCTCACCACCGAGCCGGCGGTGGGGAGCGAGCCGGCGGCGGCCCGCATCACGGTACGCGACACCGGGGAGGGGATTTCGCTCGAGCGTCTGCCCCACGTGTTCGAGGTGCTCTACACCACCAAGAGCCGGGGCACCGGTCTGGGGCTCGCCATCACCCGGAAGGTCGTGGAGCGCCACGGCGGACGCGTCGACATCGACAGCGCGCCGGGCGAAGGCACCACCGTGACGATCCGGCTGCCGCTGCACGCCGCGGAGACGCCGGCGTGATCCCCGCGGTGCTGATCGTCGAGGACGAGCGCGTGCTCGCCGAGGCCATGAGCGACTACCTGGCGCGGCACGGCTTCGAGACCGCGATGGCCGGCTCCGGCGAGGCGGCGCTCGACGCCATCCACCGGTCCGAGCCCGACCTGGTGGTGCTGGACTACCAGCTCCCGGGCATGGACGGCCTCGAGGTGCTGCGCGAGATCCGGCAGCGGGCCCCGCAGGCCGCGGTGGTGATGCTCACGGCCCACGGCTCCGTCAAGACCGCGGTCGAGGCGATGCGGGCAGGCGCCTTCGACTACCTCACCAAGCCGGCGGACCTCGAGGAGCTGGCGCTCGTGCTCGGGCGGGCCCGCAGCCACGCCCGCCTCGAGCGCGAGCTGCACCTGCTGCAGGGCGCGGGCGGACGCGGGGCGCCCGGCGAGCGCATCGTCGGCACCTCCGAGGCGACCCGCGGCCTCCGCGCGCAGGTGGAGCGCCTGGCCGGGCTCGACCAGGGCCCGGGCGGCGCGCCGCCGGTGCTCATCTCGGGGGAGACCGGGACCGGCAAGGGACTGGTCGCCCGGGCCATTCACGATCTCTCGGCGCGCGCGGAGCGGCCGTTCGTCGAGGTGAACTGCGGGGCCATTCCGGCCCAGCTGCTGGAATCGGAGATGTTCGGCTACGAGCGCGGCGCCTTCACGGACGCGCGCGCGGCCAAGCCCGGGCTCTTCGAGGTCGCCGACGGCGGCACGTTGTTCCTCGACGAGATCGGGGCGATGCCGCTGGAGCTGCAGGTCAAGCTGCTCAAGGCCATCGAGGACCGCTCGGTTCGCCGGCTCGGCGGGCTGCGGCAGAAGACCGTCGACGTCCGCATCGTCGCCGCGACCAACGCCGACCTCGATCGTTCCGCCCAGGAGGGCGCGTTCCGCGCCGACCTGCTCTACCGCCTGAAGGTGCTGACGCTCGTCCTGACGCCGCTCCGCTCACGGCCCGACGACGTGGTGCCACTGGCCCGTCACTTCCTGGCCGAGGCGGGCCGGCGCTATCGGCGGCCCCGGCGGCTGACTCCCGACGCGGAGACGGCCCTGCGCGCCTACGAGTGGCCCGGCAACGTGCGCGAGGTGGCCAACGTGATCGAGCGCGCGGTGCTCCTGCACGAAGGCGAGGAGATCGGGGCCGGCGTGCTCGGCCTCCCCGCGCTCACGCGGGGTGGCGCCCCGGTCGAGGTCGGCGGCGGGGGCGGAGTGAAGGTCGACTTCTCGCGAGGCGGGTTGAGCCTCTCCGAGCTGGAGCGGACGCTCATCGTGGAGGCGCTGAAGGCCACGGGCGGGAATCGCCGACGGGCCGCCCAACTGCTCGGCATCTCCGTCGAGACGCTGCGGTATCGGATGGAGAAGCACGCGCTCACGTCCGTCGAGCACGACTCCCGCTGACGCCGCCTCCGCGGGCGCCGCACCCGGCTGGCCCGTCCACGGGCGTGGATCGCGGCCTTAGTCCAGGCTCCGAGGGCCGTAGGTCACCTGGTTGCCACCCTGATCGAGGGCCTGCTGCAGATACGCCATGGCCTGGGAGAGGAGGGTGGCATCGTCGTGACCGTCGTACGGGAAGGACACCTTGCCCACGCTGATCGTGAGCCGCGTCGGCCGTCCCTCCGGATTCTCGCGGAACGCGACCTGCTCGATGTTGGAGCGGATCCGCTCGGCCACCCGCAGGGCCTCGTCGCCCGCGGTGTGCAGCAGGATGACCGCGATGGCCGACGACAGCTGTCCCACGATGTCGGTCGCGCGGACGAACTCCGGGATCTTCTGCGACATCGCCCGCTCCAGCTTCTCGGACACGCCCCCGCGTTCGCCGGGACTATCCGGTCGGAGCAGGCAGACCGAGAAGAAATCCTGGTAGCGAATCGCGCGCAATGCCTCGCGGCTCAAGAGGTGGCGGAACGCCTCTTCCTGAAAGATTCCCGCCTCACCATCCGTGAGTTCGCCCACGAGCTCCCCCCTTGCGGTGTCCACGCGGTTTCCTCCTCTTGCACGGCCTGGCGAAGCTCTGGCCCCGCGCGCCGGCAAGTTCTGCGCCGACCCGATCCGGCACACCGTGGGAGCGGTCGCCGTGCCGGGAACTGCCCGAGAGCGGAGGAGAAATCGATCCGGCGCGACCGCTCGAGCCCGCGCGACGGTGACCCGTCGGCACCGGGTGGCTCACGAGCGGCCGTCGAGCGGCCGCCGGGCTCGCGCCTTCGCCGAATTCCTGATCGGAGCCATCACGCGCAGCTTTCATCTGTCACGTAATCAGCACACACCGCCGGTGAATCGCGGGGGCCGCCGGGACGACCCGTGACGTGACCGGCCCTCGCACCGTGCTGCACCGCGCCGACGTCCTCGCGACCCGGCCGTGATTCGCAATTCAAGGTTTCGGGCTCGCCGGTGCAGAGCGCCGCAGTCGGGTTCTCCGCGATCCCGACGATCATCGAAAGACAGCATATGCCCTTGTCGTCAAATCCCCATCGTGAAATGACCACGCAACCGCGCGTGGCTGGGCACTTCTTTGCGGGTCGCCGGGCCGACGTTTGGGCTATGATCACCTCCACTCGACCCCGGGAGAGGGAACTTTCCCGAGGCAACACGGGTTATGCGGGCAGGATCACACCGAAGGGAGGTGACGCGGATGAAGATGCTCATGATGGCGCTCGCGGTCATCGCGTTCGCCGCCGCACCGGCACTGGCCAATCAGTGCCCGCTCCTGATCAAGCAGATCCAGGACGCGACGGCCGGCAAGACGGATGACGCCTCCAAGAAGGCCGCGGCCATGGCCACCGAGGCCAAGGCGCTGCACGATGCGGGCAAGCACGCCGAGTCGGTGGCCAAGGCGGACGAGGCCGCCAAGGTGATCAACCTCTCGCTGAAGAAGAAGTAAGCCGCTCGCATTTCCCGGGGGCTCCTGCGCGATCGCCGCGCCGGAGCCCCCGAGCCGTTTCTTGCGCCCTCCACCTAAGCGTGTAAAAATCAGCGACAATATGGCCCTCGACGATCGCCAGGACCGCTATCCCTTTCCCGAGATCGAGGCCAGGTGGCAGAAGGTCTGGGCCGACCGCAAGCAGTTCAAGGTCACCGAAGAGCCGGGCCGGCCGAAGTACTACTGTCTCGAGATGTTCCCGTATCCCTCCGGGCGCATCCACATGGGCCACGTGCGGGTCTACGCCATCGGCGACCTGCTGGCCCGCTACAAGTGGATGCGCGGCTTCAACGTGCTGCACCCCATGGGCTGGGACGCGTTCGGACTGCCCGCCGAGAACGCGGCCATCGACAACGGGGTGCATCCGGCGGTGTGGACCTACGAGAACATCGACAACATGCGCACCCAGCTGCGGCGCATGGGCATCTCCTACGACTGGGACCGCGAGGTGGCCACGTGCGACCCGGCCTACTACAAGTGGGAGCAGCTCATCTTCATCCGGATGCTCGAGCGCGGGCTTGCCTATCGCCGCCGCTCGCGGGTCAACTGGTGCCCGTCCTGCCAGACCGTGCTGGCCAACGAGCAGGTCGAGGCGGGGCGGTGCTGGCGCTGCGACTCCGAGGTGACGATCCGCGAGATCGACGGCTGGTTCTTCAAGATCACCGACTACGCCCAGGAGCTGCTCGACTGGTGCGACCGCCTGCCCGGATGGCCCGAGCGCGTGCTGACGATGCAGCGCAACTGGATCGGCCGGAGCGAGGGCGCCGAGTTCGCGCTGCCGGTGGCGGGTCGGCCCGATCTCCGGATCCCGATCTTCACCACGCGTCCCGACACCTCGTTCGGCATGACCTACGCGGTGCTGGCGCCCGAGCACCCGCTGGTGGACGGCCTGGCCGCCGACGCGGCCGAGCGGAGCCGGATCGACGCCTTCCGCGCCGAGGTCGCGCGCGAGACGGAGATCGAGCGGCTCGCCACCGACCGGCCGAAGCGCGGCCTCCGCCTCACCGCGCGGGCCGTCAACCCGTTCACCGAGCGGGAGATCCCGCTCTTCCTCGCCGACTACGTGCTGATGGGCTACGGCACCGGGGCGATCATGGCGGTGCCCGGAGAGGACCAGCGCGACTGGGACTTCGCGAAGGCCCACGACCTGCCGATCGTCGCCACCGTGAAGCGGCCCGAGGGGTGGGCCGACGACCAGGCCTACACCGGCGACGGGGTGAAGATCAACTCGGGCTTCCTCGACGGCCTCGACATCGAGGCGGCGAAGCGCAAGGCGATCGACTGGCTGGTGGCCAAGGGCCTCGGTCAGGCCAAGGTCAACTTCCGCCTGCGCGACTGGGGGATCAGCCGGCAGCGCTACTGGGGCGCGCCGATCCCGGTGCTGTATTGCGAGAAGGACGGCATGGTGCCGGAGCGGGAGGAGAACCTTCCGGTGGTGCTGCCGCGCGACGTGCAGATCAGCGGCAAGGGGGGCTCGCCCCTCGCCGAGGTGGCGAGCTTCGTCAACGCCACGTGCCCGAAGTGCGGCGGCCGCGCGCGCCGCGACACCGACACCATGGACACCTTCGTGGAGTCGTCGTGGTACTTCCTGCGCTACTGCTCGCCGACCTACGACCGCGGCATGTTCGAGCCGGGGGCCGCCGCCTACTGGATGCCGGTGGACCAGTACATCGGCGGCATCGAGCACGCGGTGCTCCATCTCCTGTACGCGCGCTTCTACACCAAGGTCCTCCGCGACCTCGGCATGCTGAAGGTCGACGAGCCGTTCCAGGCCCTGCTCTCGCAGGGCATGGTCATCAAGGACGGGGCGAAGATGTCGAAGTCGAAGGGCAACGTGGTGGATCCGGACGATCTCATCCGCCGCCACGGCGCCGACACCGCGCGCCTGTTCTCGCTGTTTGCCGCCCCGCCCGAGAAGGACCTCGACTGGAATGACCGCGGGGTGGAGGGCGCCTCCCGCTTCCTCAACCGCGTCTGGCGTTTCGTCCACGCGCACCTCGCCGAGCTGAATGGGGCAGGGGCAGGGCGAGGTGCAGCCGAAGGCGAGCCGAGCGGATCAGCAGGGGCAGGGCGAGGTGCAGCCGAAGGCGAGCCGAGCGGATCAGCAGTGGCCGGGCGAGGTGCCGCCGAAGGCGAGCCGGGCGGATCGGCAGCCCGCGCGTTCCGGCGCACGATCCACGAGACGATCCGGAAGGTGACCCACGATATCGAGCACGACTTCCACTTCAACACGGCGATCAGCGCGGTGATGGAGCTGGTCAACGCGCTCCACGACTTCGAGCGGGCCTCGCTCGACACCATGCCCCGCCCCGCGCGCGCCGCCCTCTTGCGGGAGGCGGTGGAGACGACCCTGCTGCTCCTGGGCCCGGTCTCGCCGCACATCACCGAGGAGCTGTGGGCGGCCCTCGGCCATCGCGAGAGCCTCTTCAAGCAGGCGTGGCCGCGCCCGGACGAGACGGCGCTGGCTCGCGACGAGGTCGAGATCGTGGTGCAGGTGGACGGGCGCGTGCGCGGCCGCCTCACTGCCGGCGTGGACGCGCGGGAGGCGGAGATCCGCGAGCGGGCCCTCGCCGACGACAAGGTGCGGCCGTGGCTCGACGGCCGCCAGGTCGCGAAGGTGGTCGTGGTGCCGGGGCGTCTCGTCAACATCGTGACCCGTGGCTGATCCGAGCCGGGGCGAGATGGCGGACGGCTCCTAGTGTCCCGGCCGGCCTCGAATCCCGGCGCCCGGGCCTGAGCGGTGGACCTCGCCGGCTTCGTCAAGGCGGCGGACGCGGGCCAGGCGCCTCCGGTCACGCTGCTGCACGGCCCCGAGCCCTTCCTGCTCGACGACGCGATCGCGCGCTTGAGCCGCGCCATGTTCCCCGGGCAGACCGAGCTGTCGCTCGTGCGGGAGATCCTGGACGCGCGGGGCGTCGGCGCCGACGGCATCGTGCAGTCGGCGCTCATGCTGCCGTGGCTCGGCGCCCGCCGCCTGGTGGTCGCGCGCGGCGTCGACGCGCTCACCGCGAAGTCGGCGGAGCCGCTCGCCGCCTACGTGAAGGCCCCGAATCCCTCCACCGTGCTGATCCTCCAGGCCGACGCCCTGCTCGAGCCGTCGCACTGGCTGCTCCGCGCGATTCCCGCCGCTGCGGTGATCAGCGCGCCGAGCCCGACCGGCCGCGCGCTCGCCGGCTGGCTGCGCGCCTACGCGCAGTCGCGCGGCTACGGTCTCGACGAGGCCGCCGCCGCCATGCTGGTGGAGCTGTCGGGCGACGACCTGACCCAGCTCGTCGGCGAGGTGGAGAAGGCCGCGCTCGCCGGCGGCCCGGACAACCGGCGCGTCACCACGACCGAGGTGCGGGCGGTGGTGGGTGAGCACCGGCTGCGTCACGTGTTCGATCTGACCCGCGCCCTGATCGGGCGCGACACCGGGACGGCCCTCGTCCTGCTCGAATCGCTCCTGAACGGCGGCGAGGAGCCGCTGGCCGTGCTCGGCATGCTGACCCGCGAGGCACGCGCCATCTGGCAGGCCGCCGGCGCCCTGCGAGCCGGGCGGGCGCCCGAGGATATCGCGCGGGGCCTGCGCCGTCCGCCCGCGGCGGCCGCCGCCTTGCTCGACCGGGCGCGGAGCCTCTCGCCGGGAGCCGCGGCCCGACAGCTGGCCCGCTGCTGGGAAGTCGAGCGGCGACTGAAGATGGGCGGGGCCGCGCGGCCCGAGCTGTCGCTGCTCGTCGCCGATCTGTGCGCGGTGTGACGGCGCGCGCCCGGCGCGCACTCGCCGGCCTCGTCCTGCTGGCGACGGCGACCGCGGCGCCCGCGGCCGCGGCACCCGCCGGGCTCCTCGCGGGCGCGGCCAGCGTGACGGTGGACCTACCCGACGACACGCCGCTGGCCGGCTACGGCGGCTTCCCCCGCCGCGCGTGGCTCCCCGACGTCTTTGGACAGCATCCCGACACCTTCTGGTTCCGCCCGAGCCGCGGGGTCCACGATCCCATCAAGGCGAGGGCCCTCGTGCTCGAGGCGGCCGGGGGGCGCGTGCTCTGGATCACCGTCGACCTGATCGGCATGGACGCGAGCCTGGTATCCGATTTGCGCGCGCGGCTCGATCAGCTGGGCCTGCGCTACTCCGCGGTGGTGGCGGCGGCCTCGCACACCCACTCCGGGCCCGGCGCCTTCGCCCGCTCGGACCTCTTCGGCTTCATCGCGGTGGATCGCGAGTCACCGCGGGTCCGCGGGCGTCTCTTCTCGGCGATGGAGGAGGCGGCGCGTCAGGCCGAGCGCCGCAAGCGGCCCGCCACGGTGGGCACCGGACGGAGCGAGATCGCCGGGCTGACCGACAGCCGCGTGCACGAGCCGCTCGATCCGGAGCTGGGCGTGCTCAAGGTGATGGGCACCGACGCCCGTCCGATCGCGGTCGTCTGGAACTACGCCATCCACGGCACCGCGCTCGGCCGGGAGAACTTCAAGCTGTCGGGCGACGTGATGGGCGACGCGGCCGCGCGCATCGAGGAGCAGCTCGGAGCGCCCGCCCTGTTCGTCAACGGCGCCGAGGGCGACGTGAGCCCGCGCCAGCGGGGCTGGGACGGCGTGGCCGCCATCGGCAAGGCGCTCTCCGCGGGCGTGCTCGCCGCGTGGCCGCGCATCGCGCCGGATCCGGTGCAGCGGCTCACCGCCGCGGTCGAGACTGCCGCGCTCCCCGCACCCGGGCTCGAGCTGCGCAACTGCCTGGGCGGCTGGATCCCGCGCGGCACGCGGCTCGGCCTGCGCGCGGCGCTCCCCGCCTCCGCCGACGTGGTGGCGGTCGGGGTCGGCCGCTCGGCGTGGGTGGCGATCCCCGGCGAGCTCGACACGCAGCTCGGCCAGGAGATCAAGGCCGCGGGGCGCGGGCGCTTCGCCCACACCTTCGTGGCGGGGCTGGCCAACGGCTACCTGGGCTACTTCGTGAGCGCCGAGCATTTCCGCACGCCGAGCTACATCTCGTGCGGCAGCCTCTACGGCGAGCGGGGCGGGGAGATCCTACGGGGCGCCGCGGTCACCGCTCTGCACGAGCTGGCCGAGCGGCGACTCGCCCGGCTGGTCAAGCCCGGGCGTTGAGCGTGCGAACGAGCGCGGACTTGCGTCGCGCGGCGGTGTTGCGGTGGAGGATGCCCTTCGTCACCGCGCGGTCGAGCGCACGAATGGCATCGCTCACCGCGGCGGCGGAGTCGGTGCCCTTGCTCGCGAGCGCCTCGCGCGCGCCCTTCACGCTCGAACGCACCGCGCTGCGCACCGCCCGGTTCCGGAGGCGGCGTTTCTCGTTCTGTCGGATCCGCTTCCGCGCGGACGGGGTATTGGCCACAGGACGTCTCCTTCGGTGGATTTCGGACACACGAGCCTACCGTCGGGGGGCGGGAGTGTCAAGGATGTTGTCGGCTCGGTGAGCGAGTCGGCCGACGCCCAGGAGCACGTCCAGCGCGGAGTCGTGAGCGCGGTCGGCTCGATCGGAGCCGCCACCCTGGCGAGCCGCGTGCTCGGCTACGTGCGCGACATGGTGGTGGCACACACCTTCGGCGCGGGCCCCGTCACCGACGCGTTCCTGGTCGCCTTCCGGATCCCGAATCTCCTGCGGCGGCTGCTCGCGGAGGGCGCGCTCTCCACCGCGGTCATCCCGGTGTTCACCGAGACCCTGACCCAGGGGGGCCCGGGCGCCTTCGCGCGGCTCGCCCGCGCGGCGGCCGGCGCGGCCATCGTCGTGCTCTGCGTGGTGTCGGCGCTCGGGGCGCTGCTCGCTCCGCAGGTGGTCGCGGTGATGGCGCCGGGCTGGCGGGCCGATTCCGCGCTGTTCGATCTCGCGGTGAGCCTGACCCGGGTGATGTTCCCGTATCTGGTGCTGGTCGGTCTCGCCGCGCTCGCCATGGGTGCCCTCAACGCGCACCATCGCTTCTTCACCGCCGCCCTCGGGCCGGCGGTCCTCAACGTGGCCATGATCGTGGCGGTGCTCGGCCTGGCCGGCTACACCACGCCCCCGATCATGGCTCTCGCGGTGGGCGTCCTGGTGGGCGGCCTCGGTCAGCTCCTCGTGCAGCTCCCCGAGCTGCGCCGTCTCGGGATCCCCCTGGTGCCGTCACGAGAGTGGCGCCATCCCGGGGTGAGGCGGATCGCGCACCGCCTGTGGCCGGCGGTATTCGCGCTGGCCGCAGTGCAGATCACGGTGGTGGTGAACACCCTGCTCGCCTCGCTCCTGCCCGCGGGCACCGTCTCGTACCTCTACTATGCGGACCGGGTCATGGAGTTCCCGCTCGGGATCTTCGGCATCGCCCTGGCCACCGCGGCCCTGCCCAGCATGTCGCGGCAGGCGGCGCGCCGCGAGCTCACCGCGCTCCGCGCCACGCTGGAGTGGGCGCTGCGGATGTCCGCGTTCGTGGCGGTGCCCGCCACGGTCGGGCTGCTGATCCTGGGCGGCCCCATCGTGCGGCTCCTCTTCCAGCGCGGCGAGTTCAGCGCCGCCGACGGCGTGCTGACCGCGCAGGCGCTGGCCGGCTACGCGGTGGGCCTGCCCGCGTTCTCGGCCACGCGCATCGCGGCCCAGACGTTCTACGCCCTCGGCGACACCCGGACGCCGGTGCTGGTGGGCTTCGTGTCGGTCGCGGTCAACGTGGTGCTCGCGCTCCTCCTCATGTGGCCGTTGCAGCACGTGGGCCTGGCCCTGGCCTCGTCCCTGTCGTCGTACGTCAACCTGCTCGGCCTCTGCTGGCTCCTGCGACGCCGCCTCGACGGGCCGCGGGTCGCCGAGGTGGGACCGTCGCTCGCGCGCACGGTCGCCGCATCCGGGGTGCTCGCGCTCTGGTGTCTCGCCATCAGCGGTCTCGTGCCCGGGGTCCCGCTGCCGATCGGGCGCGGACTGCCGTGGCTGGTGGTGGCGCTCGCGGGGGGAGTGGTCGTCTACGTGCTCGTGGCGGGCGCGCTGCGCTCGGTCGAGCTCTCGACGCTGCTCGGGATGTTGCGGCGCGGCCGCTCCACCTTGCCTCCGCCCGGGAGCCGATGATACACTCCCTCATGCTCCTGGAGTTTGCAGGGGACGCCTCGGTGCCGGCCCAGGCAGGACGAATCGGCCGATACCGGGGCCGTCGTTTTTTCCGACACCGGCACGGCTGGCCGCTTCGAGCCCCTCGAGCTCTCACCCTTCGCCTGCCGCTCCGGATGTAAGCCGGTGCCGGCTCGACCGGGAGCGCCCGCGGACCGGACGACGGCGGGAGGCGTGTCGGAGCCGCTGATCGACGAGTATCTCGGGAGTCTTCAGGTGGAGCGCGGGGCCGCGCTGAACACACTCCTGGCCTACCGGCGCGATCTCGCGGGCTTCGAGCGGTTCCTGGCTCACGAGCGGCGTCGCCTCGACGCGGTGGCGGTGAGCGATCTCTCGCGGTATCTGGCCACGCTGCGCCGCCGCGGGCTCGGCAGCCGCAGCGTGGCGAGGCATCTCTCGGCGGTGCGCGGCCTCTATCGGTTCCTGCTGGACGGCCGGCACATCACCCGTGATCCCACCGAGCATCTGGACAGTCCGCGGCCGGCCCGTCGGCTGCCGCGCACGCTCTCGATCGAGGACACCACCGCGCTCGTCGAGGCGCCCGACACCCGCCGGCCCGACGGGCTCCGGGACCGCGCGATGCTGGAGCTGCTCTACGCGTGCGGGCTGCGCGCCTCGGAAGCGCTCGGGCTCCGCGTGGAGGACGTGAACTTCGCGGCCGGCTACGTGACCGTGACCGGGAAGGGGAACCGGCAGCGTCTCGTGCCGGCGGGGGCGCAGGCGCTCGACTGGGTGCGGCGCTATTGCACGACGGTGCGGCCGCGACAGGTCCGCCGCGAGTGCTCCGCGCTGTTCCTGAACCGCTCCGGGGGGTCGATGTCGCGGCAGGCGCTCTGGAACCTGATCCGCCGCGCGGCCCGCCGCGCCGCCATCCGCACCGTGGTGTCGCCGCACACGCTGCGCCACTCGTTCGCCAGCCACCTGCTCGAGCGGGGCGCCGACCTGCGATCGGTGCAGGCCATGCTCGGACACGCGGATATCTCCACCACGCAGATCTACACGCATCTGCCCTCGAGCGTGGTCCACGACATGTACCGGAAGTTCCACCCGCGAGCGCGCGCCCGGCGTGCCGCGAGGGCCGGCTGACGTGGCGCGGGCCGGTCACGTGTACCCGCAGGTGGAGCCCGGCGTCGAGGCGATGATGAACCGGCCCGTGGTCGGCGCCGCGCCCGGCGTGCCCGTCACGCGAGCCCTCCGCCGGGCCCGCGCGGCCGGCGCGGCCATCGTCGTGCTCGGCCGGCGGCGCGCGGTGCGGGCCGCGGAGCTGGCCACCGCCGCGGACTGGGGATTCGGCGCGCGTCCCGCTCGCGACATGGCGTGGCGTGATCTGCCGACCGTCGGTCGGCGCGCCACCGAGGTGGCCGTGCGCCGTTGCCTGCTCGCGGGGGCCTCTCTCGTGCTGGTGCAGGGCGCTCGCGGCATCGTCGGCGCCGTCGATGCCCATCGGTGCCCGGTCCTGCCCGTCGAATCGTCGGTGCTTCCGCAGCTCGAGCGGGGAGGCGACCGTCAGGCCGAGGCGCGGCTCTGGCTCCTGCGCGTCGCCGGCAAGGTGGGCGAGGGGCTCGGCTCGCCCGCGTACGCGGTGGGCGGGTTCGTGCGCGATCTCCTGCTCGGCGCCGCGCCGCCCGACGTCGACCTGGTCGTCGAGGGCGACGGCCTGCCGTTCGCGCGGCGGCTCGCCGAGGAGATCGGCGGCACCCTGCTCGTGCACGGCAGCTTCGGCACCGCGTCCATCGAAGGTGGCCACGCCGCCGCCGGCGCGGGACCCGACGGCGTGGCCCTCGGGCGTGTGGACATCGCCTCGGCGCGACGCGAGCGCTATGCAGCCGCGGGCGCCCTGCCGGACGTCGAGCCCGCGGGGCTCGTCGAGGATCTGCGGCGCCGCGACTTCTCGGTGAACGCGCTCGCGGTGGCGCTGGCACCGGATCGGTTCGGCCGGTTGATCGATCCGCTCGGCGGTCTGCCGGACGTTCGCGCGCGGCGCCTTCGCGCCTTGCGGCCGCTCGCGTTCGTCGAGGATCCCACCCGCATCGTGCGGGCGGCGCGCTACGCGGCTCGCCTCGGCCTCGGCGTGGACCCCGCCACGCGGGCCGGGATCCGGACCGGGATCGCCTGGGGTCCGTACCCGGCACTCTCCGGCCAGCGCCTGTGGCGCGAGCTCGAGCTGGTCGCCGCGGAGCCGCGAGCCCGTCCTGCATTCGAGCTTCTCGTCAGGTGGAGGGTTCCAAGACTCTGGAATGCCGAGGTTCTCTCGGCTGGGCACCTGCGCGCGGCCGAGCGATTCGCCCGGTGGGCCAGGGACGCCGGCGTGGCCGTCGATGCCGCCGAGCTGTTCCTCATCGCGCTGCTCATCGGCCGCCCGCCGGCCGCGGTGGAGCGCGCGCTCGATCGGCTGGCGTTGAGCGGAGAGCCGCGGGCGCGCATCGAGGCCGGGGCGCTGGCCGGTCCGCTCGCCCGCCGGCTCGATGGCGCGCGGCTGCGGCCGAGCGAGGTGGACGAGGCGCTCGCCGCCACGCCCGAGACCGCGGCGCTCGCCGCGTGGCTCTGCGGCGGGCCGCGGGCTCGGCGTCGCGTCGAGTGGTATCTGGCGTCCGGCCGGGCGGTCCGCCCGCGGCTCCGTGGCGCGGATCTGCTGGCCCTGGGCGTGCCGCGCGGGCCACGGGTGGGGGAGGCGCTCGGCATGCTGCGGCGGCGCCGGCTGGACGGAGACCTCGGCTCGCTGGCCGAGGAGCGCGATCTCGTGAAAGAATGGCTCACATCGGGAAAGGAGGCGTGAGGTGACGACCAGATACATCTTCGTGACGGGTGGCGTCGTGTCCTCGCTGGGCAAGGGACTGGCCGCGGCGTCGATCGGCTCCCTGCTCGAGGCGCGCGGCTTCCGAGTCACGCTGCAGAAGATGGATCCCTACATCAACGTGGACGCGGGGACGATGAGTCCCTACCAGCACGGCGAGGTCTACGTGACCGACGACGGCGGCGAGACCGACCTCGACCTCGGTCACTACGAGCGCTTCACCTCCGCGCGGATGACCCGGGACAACAACGTCACCACCGGGAAGGTCTACGGGACCGTGATCGAGAAGGAGCGCCGGGGCGACTACCTGGGACGCACCGTGCAGGTCATCCCGCACATCACCGACCAGATCAAGGCGTCGATCCGCAAGGTGGGCGCCGGGATGGACGTGGTGATCATCGAGATCGGCGGCACCGTCGGCGACATCGAGGGTCTGCCCTTCCTCGAAGCGGTCCGCCAGTTCAAGAAGGACGTGGGCAAGGACAACGTCATCTACGTCCACCTCACGCTGGTGCCGTTCATCCAGGCCGCCCAGGAGCTGAAGACCAAGGCGACCCAGCACTCGGTGAAGGAGCTGCGGGCCATCGGTATCCAACCCGACGTCCTGCTGTGCCGGACCGCCAAGGATCATCCGCTCACGCCGTCCACCAAGTCCAAGATCGCGCTCTTCTGCGACGTCGAGGAGGAGGCGGTGATCGCGGCCCGCGACGTCGACACCATCTACGAGGTGCCGCTGGCCTTCCACGACCAGGGTCTGGACGAGTCCATCGTCAAGCTGCTGGGGCTGCCCGCGCGGCCGATCGATCTCTCCCGCTGGGAGGAGATCGTGCGTCGGGTGAAGGCACCGCGCCGGCGCTGCCGCGTCGGGGTGGTGGGCAAGTACATCGAGGTGAAGGACTCCTACAAGAGTCTCTACGAGGCGCTGGCCCACGGGGGCATCGCCCACGAGGCCGCGGTGGACGTGGTGTGGGTCGACGCCGAGCGCATCGAGCGCGAGGGGCTGGCCGGCCACGTGGCCGGGCTCGACGGCATCCTGGTGCCGGGCGGCTTCGGGGACCGGGGCATCGAGGGGAAGATCCAGGCGATCCGCTACGCGCGCGAGCAGCGGCTGCCCTATTTCGGGATCTGCCTGGGCATGCAGTGCGCGGTGATCGAGTACGCGCGGCATGTGTGCGGGCTCGACGGCGCCAACTCCACCGAGTTCAGTCCGACCCCGGCCCACAACGTGATCGACCTGCTGCCCGAGCAGCGCCACGTCCGGGACAAGGGCGGCACCATGCGGCTCGGGCTCTACCCGGTGCTGCTGAGCGAGGGCACCACCGCCTCGAAGGCCTACGGCCAGGGGCTGATCGAGGAGCGTCACCGGCACCGTTACGAGGTCAACAACGACTACCTGGCCCGGCTGGAGAAGAACGGGCTCCGCATCTCCGGGATCTGGGCCGAGAAGCAGCTGGTGGAGATCATCGAGCTGCCCGATCATCCGTGGTTCGTCGCCGGCCAGTTCCATCCCGAGTTCCGCTCGCGGCCGTGGGAGCCGCACCCGCTCTTCGCGGCCTTCATCAAGGCCGCGCTCGATCACCAGGGCGGCGCGTGACCGGGACGCGGGCGGTCCGGATCGGCGCCGTCACCATCGGAGGCGGGGCGCCCCTGGCCGTGATCGGCGGGCCCTGCGCCATCGAGAACGAGAAGCACGCGCTCACGGTGGCGGAGCGCCTGCAGCGCATCACCGCCGACGCCGGCGTGCCGTTCATCTACAAGTCGTCCTACGACAAGGCCAACCGCTCCTCGATCCACGCCTACCGCGGCCCCGGTCTCACCGAGGGGCTGCGAATCTTGAAAAAGGTCAAGGAGGAGACCGGGCTCGCGGTCCTGTCCGACGTGCACGCGGTCTCCGAGGTGGGGCCGGCCGCGCAGGTGCTCGACGTGCTCCAGATTCCCGCGTTCCTCTGCCGCCAGACCGATCTCATCGTGGCGTGCGCGCGGAGCGGCCGGCCGGTGAACGTCAAGAAGGGCCAGTTCGTGGCCCCGCGCGACATGGTGAACGTGGTGGAGAAGATCCGCGCGTCGGGCACCGAGGACCTCCTGCTGACCGAGCGCGGCACCAGCTTTGGTTACAACAATTTGGTCGTCGATTTCCGCGGCCTGCCGATCATGCGCGCCTTCGGCTATCCGGTGATCTTCGACGCGACTCATTCCGTCCAGCTGCCCGGCGGGCAGGGAGACCGGTCGGGAGGCGAGCGGCAGTACGTCCAGGCGCTGGCGCGCGCCGCGGTGGCGGTCGGGGTCGACGCCCTGTTCATGGAGATGCACGAGGACCCGGATCGCACGATGGAGGATGGCCGGCCGCTGTCCGACGGCCCCAACATGCTCAAGCTGGACGATCTGCCGCGGCTGCTCGACGCGGTGCGGGCCATCGCGGCGGGCCCCCGGCCCCGATGATGGACCGCGCTCGGATCCTCGCGCTCGCGGAGCGCGTGCTGCGCCTCGAGGCGGAGAGCGTGCTCGCGCTGTGCCCACGGCTCGACGATCGCTTCGTCGCGGCGGTGGGCGTGCTGCACGGCTGCCGCGGGCGGGTCATCGTCACCGGCATGGGCAAGTCCGGCCTCATCGCGCGCAAGATCGCAGCGACCCTCGCGAGCACGGGGACTCCCGCCTATTTCCTGCATCCCGCCGAGGGCGTGCACGGCGATCTGGGCATGGTGGCGCGCGAGGACGTGGTGCTCGCGCTCTCCAACTCCGGCGAGACCGACGAGGTCCTCGCGGTCCTGCCCGCGCTGAAGCGGCTCGGCATCCCGCTCATCCTCCTCACCGGCTCGCTCGCCTCCGCGCTGGCACGGCAGGCCGACATCGTCCTGGACGTCGCGGTGGCCGAGGAGGCGTGCCCCATCAATCTGGCGCCGACCTCGAGCACGACCGCCGCGCTCGCCATGGGCGACGCCCTGGCCATGGCCCTGCTCGACGTGCGCGGGCTCGGCCCCGACGCCTACGCGGCGCTCCACCCGCGCGGCAGCCTGGGCTGGAAGTCGCTGTTCAAGGTCGCGGACCTGATGCACACCGGCGAGTCCATGCCGATGGTGTCCGAGCAGGCCACCATGAAGGAGGCGATCGAGGAGATGAGCGGCAAGGGGCTCGGCATGACCACGGTGGTGGATGGTGACGGACGGCTCGTCGGAGTGGTCACCGACGGCGACCTGCGGCGACAGCAGCTGGCCCACGGCGCCACGCTGCTCGAGCGACGCGCCGCGGAGTGCATGACCCGCGGGCCCAAGGTCATCGGCGCCGACGAGCTGGCCGCGAAGGCCCTCGCCGTGATGGAAGGGCGCATCACCAGCCTCGTCATCGTCGACGCGGCGGGCCGGCCCGCCGGCGTCATCCACGTGCACGACATCCTGCGCGCGAAGATCGTGTGAGGGCCGCTCCGCGCGCCTCCCGCATTCGCCTGCTCGTCCTGGACGTGGACGGCGTGCTCACCGACGGGGGGCTCGTCTACCGCGCGTCCGGCGAGGAGACGAAGCGCTTCCACGTCCACGACGGCTTCGCGCTGGTCGCGGCGCTCCAGGCGGGGCTGCAGATCGCGGTGCTCTCGGGGCGCGCCTCGGCCGCGGTCACTCGCCGCCTGGCCGAGCTGGGCGTGGCCGAGGTGCACCAGGGCGTGACCGACAAGGTCGCGGCCCTGGATTCGCTCCGGGAGCGGCTCGGACTCGCGCCGCGCGAGGTCGCGGTGATGGGAGACGATCTGCCGGATCTGCCCGCGATGGCTCGCGCGGGCATGGCGCTGGCGCCGGCGAACGCGGTCACGGAGATCAAGCGGATCGCCCACTGGATCGCCCGGCGTCGAGGCGGTGACGGGGCGGTGCGGGAGGCCGTGGAGATGCTGTTAAAGGCGCGCCGTTCCTGGCCGCCGCGCTGATTCTTCGCAGGTCGGTCTTCTTCATTTGCCTCGGTCGTAGATACTGTGCTAGCGTGGCACGGAGATTGCTATGCGGAAGGCACCCCTCATCATCCTGATGCTCGTCGTGGTATTCGTCGCCGCAGTGGCGGGCGTGCTCGTCCGCCGCGCGCGGATCCCGCGCTCGATTCCGACGGAGCCCGTGGCCACGAACGCCGACTACCGGCTCAAGCAGATTCATCTGCAGGAGCAGAGCCGCGACGGCTCGCGCTGGCAGCTGGACGCCGAGTACTCGGAGACGTTCGAGGAGCAGAGCAAGACGACGATGAAGAAGGTGGTCGTCAAGGTCGATCAGGCCGGGAAGGGTGACAAGGCGCCACGCTCGTGGACGGTGACCGGCGACGAGGGAGATCTCAATCAGGAGACGAAGGACATCGTGCTGCGCGGCAACGTCGTGCTCGTCTCGAGCGACGGCCTGCGTCTCGAGACCGACCAGCTCAACTGGGACGCGGACGAGCAGCGCGCGTGGACGAAGGACGCGGTCGTGATCTATCGAACGGGCGCGGTCGTGCGGGGCACCGGGTTCGAATCGCGGGTGTCCGAGGAAGTGACGAACATCAAGGGGCGGGTGCGGGCGACCTTCAAGCGCGGCTCGACGCCCGGAGCCGCGGCGGCGCCGGGAAGCTCATGAGACGGCTCCTCGCCGCGATGCTCGGGCTGTGGGTGGCGGTCAGCCTGGTCGCGCCCGCGCGGGCGCAGACCGGCACCGGAAAGGCTCGTCCCACGCGTCCGGCCGCGGCGGCGCCGGGGCCCCGCGCGGGCGGCGCCCAGGACGATCGCGACGCGCCGGTCACGGTCGACGCCGACCAGCTCGAGAACATCCAGAAGGAAGGGCTCGTGGTGTTCTCCGGCAACGTGGTCGCGTCGCAGAACAATTCGACCCAGTGGGCGGACCGCATGGAGGTGTACCTGGACGACAAGGGTGACAAGATCGTCCGCACCATCTCCACCGGCAACGTCCGGATCGTCACCAAGGATTGCCGCAACGGCACCGCCCGGCGCGCCGAGTACTACGACGCCGAGCAGCGCGTGGTGCTGATCGGCAACGCCCGGGTGTGGCGCGACGACAACGTCGTGACCGGCGAGCGCATCACGATCTATCTCGCCGAGGATCGCAGCCTGGTCGAGGGCGGTCAGCAGGAGCGCGTCAAGGCCGTGTTCTACCCCCGCAACCAGGACGAAGCCGCCGCCCGCCCCAAGCCCACCCCAGGGCAGTGCTCATGACGACACGGTTGTCCACCTGTGTCGATGGTCGCCCGCGGCTGGGGGAGCGCGGGGGCCAGATCGGCCGCGGCGGGATGCATGGCCGCGACACCCAACGGTTGTCCACCTGTGTCGATGGTCGCCCGCGGCTGGGGGAGCGCGGGGGCCATTTCCAGGCCCCCGCGTAAGATGGAAGGCCTGATCGCCCAGGGGCTTCGCAAGACGTTTCGCAGCCGCGTGGTGGTGAACCGCGTGAGCCTGGACATCCATCCGGGCGAAGTGGTGGGGCTCCTCGGGCCCAACGGCGCGGGCAAGACCACGTCGTTCTACATGATCGTCGGCCTGCTGCGGCCCGACGGCGGCCGCATCTTCTTGGAAGGGCAGGACGTGACCGAGCTGCCCATGTACAAGCGCTGCCGCCTCGGCATGGGCTACCTGCCCCAGGAGTCGTCGGTGTTCCGCAAGCTGACCGTCGAGGAGAATCTCCTCGCGATCCTCGAGACGCTCGATCTGTCGCACGGCGAGCGGATGACCCGGCTCGCCGAGCTGCTCGCCGAGCTCGACCTCACCCCGCTGGCCCGCCACAAGGCCTTCACGCTCTCGGGCGGCGAGCGGCGGCGGCTCGAGATCACGCGGGCGCTCGTGACGAACCCGCGTTATCTCCTGCTGGACGAGCCGTTCACCGGCATCGATCCCATCGCCATCGGCGACATCCAGGAGATCGTGGCCCGGCTGAAGGAGCGGGGCATCGGAGTGCTGATCACCGACCACAACGTGCGGGAAACCCTGGCCATCACCGATCGCGCCTACATCCTCTACGACGGCCGCATCCTGGCCTCTGGCACCGCCACCGAGCTGGCCAACAACTCCAAGGCCCGCGAGATCTACCTCGGCGAGAAGTTCTCGCTCTGATCGGAGTCCTGAGCACGCCATGAAACTCCAACAGCGGTTGAGTCAGCGGGTCGTCATGACCCCGCTCCTGCAGCAGGCGATCCAGCTCCTGCAGCTGTCCACGCTGGAGCTGGAGCAGGTGGTGCGCAAGGAGCTGGAGGAGAATCCGCTCCTCGAAGAAGTCCCGGTCGAGACCACCGACGCGCCCGAGGCCGCAGCCACCCCGGGCACCGCCGACGCCCCCGCCCCCGTCGAGGCCCCGCCCGCCGGGGAGGCGGCCGAGACCCCCTCCAAGGAGACGTCCTCGGTGGACGGGGAGAAGGCCGACGATCTGCCGTTCGATCTGTCGTCCGCCATCTTCGACGACCACGGCGACGAGCGTACCCCGGTGTCGATGGAGGAGCGCGACGAGCTGCCCTTCGAGAATCTGGGGCGCAGCGACACCTCGCTCGCCGAGCACCTGGGCGAGCAGCTCCGACTCAGCACCGACGACAAGGAGCTCCTGCGCATCGGCGAGGCGATCATCGGCAACCTCGACGAGGACGGCTACCTGCGGGCCGACCTGGAGGAGATCGCCAAGGGCATGGGCGCGGGCCTCGAGGCGGTGGAGGCCGCACTCAAGCGCATCCAGGCCTTCGATCCGCCCGGAGTCGCCGCGCGCAGCGTGCAGGAATGCCTGCTCCTGCAGCTCACCGCCGACGCGGAGCCGGACCCGGTGTCGGTGGAGATCGTGGAGAAGCACTTCGAGGACCTCGAGCGGCGCCGCTACTCCGAGATCGCCCGGACCATGAAGCTGCCGATCGAGCGGATCATGGAATCGATCGAGGAGATCCAGGCGCTCGAGCCCAAGCCGGGCCGGCGCTTCTCCATCAACGACTCGCGCTACGTGGTCCCCGACGTGACGATCCAGAAGGTGGGCGAGGATTACGTGGTGATCCTCAACGAGGAGGGCATCCCCCGCCTGCGGGTCAATTCGCTCTACCGCTCGCTGCTGCGCCGCTCCGGCGACGAGGCCAAGCAATATGTCGAGCAGAAGCTCCGCTCCGCGGTGTGGCTGATCAAGAGCGTGGAGCAACGTCAGCGCACTCTACGAAAAGTCGCCCAGAGCCTGGTGAACTTCCAGCGCGACTTTCTCGACAAGGGCCTGCCGTTCCTGCGCCCGCTCGCCCTGCGGGACGTGGGCGACGACATCAGCATGCACGAGTCCACCATCAGCCGGGTCACCACCAACAAGTACGTGCAGACGCCGCAGGGGCTCTTCGAGCTGAAGTTCTTCTTCCACAGCGGCATCGCGTCGGAGAATGGCTCGATGGTCTCG
>DATFYA010000113.1 GCA_035315345.1 Candidatus Methylomirabilota bacterium | reverse complement strand
TGTCACTCCTGCTCACTCGAGGTCATGCTAAGTCTAGACTGCCGGAAAAGGCTGGCAGTCTTGGGGTTAGGGGTTCGAGCCCCCTCAGCTCCACCAATTCTTGACGCGGGGTTACGGAGCGATCCGTGACCCCGCGCGTGTTTCGGCACAGCGAGCTGCTAGCCGCCGGCCATCGCGCCTACCACCATGAACGGCTCGGCGCCCGTCGCGACCGCCTGGGGCAGCGGCGCATCGGGCGGATCGTGGGAGACGTCCTGCTCGCAGGCGAAGAATCGCACGAAGGGCCGGCGCTTGCCGGTGACGTGGTCGCGAATCGTCCCGCGCAGCATCGGATAGGTCGCCTCGAGGGCGTCGAGCACCGCGCCCGCGGTGACCGGGCCCTCGACGGCCAGCTTCACCTCACCGGCGACGCGGGCGAGGGTCCGCAGATGCGCCGGCAGGACGACCCGGATCACGGCAAGGTCTGCGCTTCGACCGAGACCACCGACGGCAGGTCCCGCACGATGGGCGTCCAGCTGTCGCCGGCATCGGCGGAGGCGTACACCTGGCCGCCGGTGGTCCCGAAGTACACGCCACAGGGATCGAGGGAGTCGACGCTCATGGCGTCGCGCAGCACGTTGACGTAGCAGTGGCTCTGGGGCAGTCCCTTGGTCAGCGCTTCCCACTCGTTCCCGCCGGTCCGGCTGCGATAGACGCGCAGCTTCGCATCGGGCGGAAAGTGCTCCGAGTCGCTCTTGATCGGCACCACGTAGATCGTTTCCGGCTCGTGCGCGTGCACGTCGATCGGGAAGCCGAAGTCGGTCGGCAGGTTGCCGCTGACCTCGCGCCACGAGCTCCCGCCGTCGTCGCTGCGCATCACGTCCCAGTGCTTCTGCATGAACAGCACCTCGGGACGCGACCGATGCATCGCGATGCGGTGCACGCAGTGGCCGACCTCGGCGTGCGGATCGGGGATGCCCTCGGACCGCAGTCCCCGGTTGATGGGCCGCCACGTCTGCCCGGCGTCGTCGCTCCGGAACGTCCCCGCCGCGGAGATCGCAACGAAGATGCGCTTGGGATCGCGGGGATCCAGCACGATCGTGTGCAGGCACATCCCGCCGGCGCCGGGCTGCCAGGAGGGCGCCGTCGCGTGCCCGCGCAGTCCGGGCAGCTCGTGCCACGTCTGGCCCCCGTCACTCGTGCGGAACAGCGCCGCGTCCTCGACGCCCGCGTAGACCGTGTCCGGATCGGTCAGCGAGGGCTCCAGATGCCACACTCGCGCGAACTCCCAGGGGTGCGGGGTGCCGTCGTACCAGAGGTGCGTGCCGGTCGGCCCTTCGTACGTGAACTTGTTGCCGACCGGCTCCCAGGTCTTGCCGCCGTCGTTCGAGCGCTGGATCAGCTGCCCGAACCAGCCGCTCGACTGCGAGGCATAGATGCGATTCGGATCGGCGGGGGACCCCTTGAGGTGATACATCTCCCAGCCCCCGAAATGCGGGCCGGAAACGTCCCACCGCGAGCGCTTGCCGTCCGAGGACAGCACGAACGCGCCCTTTCGGGTACCGACCAGCAACCGGACCCCACTCATCGCGTCCCTCCAGAATCGTTGCGCATTGAGTTGCCTCCTCAGCTATGGGTCGAACGGGGACATCTCGTTTCGACAGTCAAGATCTTCTGAGCGGCATCACCGCCCAGAGCCGGCTCTCCCGGACATAGAGGGCGAGCCATACGAGGATTCCGAGCAGGATATGGAGGTAGAACGGATCGCCGACTCGCCAGTGCGTGCATATCGCTCCGCCGATATACCCGGTGAGAAGAATCGCTCCCAGCACCGCGGTGGGCGGAATGAGGTAGATGACCACGCAGGAGGCTTCGAGGATCGCCAGCGGCACGAGCATCGATTCGGACAGGCCCAGATGCCGCAGCCCTTCCGCCACCTCGGGCCCGCCCTTGATCTTCATGAATGCGCTGAACAGGAACAGGAGCGCTATCAGGGCCGCGATCACCCGACCGGTCCATACCATCTTCCCACTCGTCGCCACCCGGTATGCCTCCTCGCTCGATCTTACGCTCTCGTACTAGTCGCCCATGCTCCCCCGGAATCGACAGGCGCTCGCCCGGCTTCGACGTGCGGGACAGGGCACGCGCGCCGGCCGCCCTATCGTTTGCCCTTCGCCGTCCGCGGATCCGCGGACTCCGGGAGGCACTGGTACTCCGCGAGATTCGGCTTCTTCGGGACCTGGAAGGTCTGGGCCAGCGCTTGATTGATGGCGGTCGTCATGGCACCTTTGCACCACCGTTCTGCATCGAATACCGGGCCACGACGCCAATCACCCTGCCGTTCGCCCTTGGCGTCGAGCGGGCGATCCCATAGCACCCACTTCTCCTCCGCGGCGACCGAGCCGATGACGGCGACGACGCCGAGCAAGACGAGGAGGATGACGATGCGGATAGCATCCATGGTCGGGTTCCTGACGAGAGTATGACCGAGGAGCGCCATCGTGCAACGGGTCGGTGAGACCATGCGCCGGGTCTTGACCAATGCGACCCTGATCGACTGTGTGAATCCGCGGCCGGTGCCCGGCGCCAGCGTGACCATCGAGCGCGGCCGCATCGTGGAGGTGCTCGACGGGAGCCGATCGCCCGATACCCGAGGCGCCGACGTGATCGATCTCGCCGGCGGCTACCTGCTCCCCGGCCTCTGGGACGTGCACATCCATCCCGACTATCTGGCTTCGACCGGCGCCTCGGTGGCCGAGCAGACCGCCGTCTTCGGCTATCGGCTGACGGAGGCGCTGACCGAGAGCGGCGTGGTGGGCGTGCGGTGCGCCGGCGCCGCGCATTTCATGGACGTGGCGTGGAAGCGCGCGTTCGACGCCGGCCAGCACGTCGGCCCGCGCGTCTTCGCGGCCGGCTACTTCCTCACCACCACCGGCGGTCACTTCCTCACCTCCGGCCACGCCCGGGAATGCGACGGGCCGTACGGCTTCGTCCGGGCCATTCGCGAGCAGATCAAGAACGGCGTGGACCACATCAAGCTGAACCTCACCGGCGGCATCATGGGGCCGGCCTGGGATCGCCACACGCACTCGTTCCTGCTCGACGACGAGCTCGAAGCCGCCTTCGCGATCTGCCGCAAGCGCGGCTTCCCGGTCATCGCGCACGCGGCCAACGCGGAGACCGTTCTGGCCGCCGCCCGGCTGGGTGCGCACAGCGTGGAGCACGGCTATGCGATGAACGCGGAGTGCGTGGAGAGCCTGCGCGTCCACGGCACCTGGTACGTGCCGACGCTGGCGATCAGCCACCTCACCCCGGACCAGGCGCGCGACCCGTGGGAGAAGCGCTGGGTCGAGCAGCGCAATCTCGCCCCCGATTTGTGCCATCGCGCCGACGCCGCGGCCGACCTGCACCGCGACTGCTTTCGCCAGGCGCTCGCGGCCGGCGTCAAGATGGCGCTCGGCTCGGACATTCGACCGCTGAAGGACGCCGCGCTGCTCGAGCTGGGCCTCTGGGTGCGGGACGGCGCGACGCCCTGGCAAGCGCTGCTGGCGGCCACGCGTCACGCCGCCGAGCTCTGCGGCGTGGGCGGAGACCTGGGCACCGTGGAGGTGGGCAAGCGCGCCGACCTGATCGTGGTCGGCGCCGACCCGCTGGAGAATATCGCCAACCTGCGTCAGCTTCGGCTTGTCTTCAAGGACGGGCGCATCGTCTCGGACAAGCGCTGATCGCCGGCGCTATCGCTCCCCGACCGAAACCGGCACCGTCTCCACCTCCGCGTACTCGTTGGAGCAGAGGGCATCGCCGATCGGCCGCCCATCCGGATCCGTGAGCATCGCCACGTGACGGGAGAACACGTCGCGGACGAGCTGGCCCACCACCTGGCCGACGCGGCTGACATCCTCGGCGATGAAGCCGATACCCGGATCCTGGCAGCCCGGAGAAGTCAGTCCACAGAGGACGGTCTCCTGTCCGTTATCGTTCCGCACGAACGTCGCCAGATTCACCCCGTAGGCGAGGAATATGGTGCGGAACACGCCCTCACTCACCGGGGTGCTCTGCGCCGGCAGGATCGCGTTGGGAATTTGCTGGAACATCGGTTGCCCCGTGCACGGCTCGACGCGCTCCGGCCATTCCGCAAGAACCAGCGGGGTCACGACCGTCACCTGACCTTGCGCGTCCACGTCCACCGCCTGAACCGCGTGAGCCCCGTCGAGGCCGCTCACGAACGCGCTGCCGCCGGCCCAGTACATCGGGAATGGGTTCACGGTCGGGAGGAACAGCGCGGTACGACCGGGCTTCCAGTCCAGCCGGGCCCGGCCTTCGTCGTCGGTCACGTTCGCGGACAGCGTCTGGCCGGTCTGGAGGTCGATCGCGTGCACGTCGAATCCGCGCAGCGGCGTGCCGTCCTTTCGCTTGATCAATCGCGCGACGACGCTCGACGAGAGCGTCACCTGCCGGCCGATGACCGCGTCGGGCTCGCTGCCGAGTGCTCCGCGAAACACCAGCATGTACCGCCCGGCCTCCTTGGGTGCGGGGCTCGTCGGTGATGTGAAGCGCAGCTGCTCCGCGGACTCTCCAGGCGCGAGCGCCAGCGCCCATGTCGCACCCGGTACCGGACGCCGGACATCGTTCTCGTCGTCGTAGTAGAGGGTGAACGTGCCGTTGAGCGGTTCCTCGCTGATGTTGCCGAGGGTCGTCGACGCGGCGTCCCCCGAGGCCGCGATGCGGCCCCGAAAGAAGTAGTCGATGAGCGCGGTGGAGTAGGCCACCGCTCGCGGAACCAGGCGCGCGGCGTAGTCACGGTACACGCCCTCGTCCAGCGCCGGGCTCTCCCGGAACCGCGTCCAGTCCAGACCGAATCGCTGATGGTAGTCGCGCAAGAGTCCCACGGTCGCCAGACGATATCCGACCGCTCCGCCACCCGTCTTCACGAAGTACCGCCGCTTGACCGGCACGCCGCGCACCTGGATGTCGAAGTCCTGCTCGACCACGCTCGCGCGGTTGGGGAACGGGAACCGCTTCTGCGGATCAACGTCGTTCTCGGTGAAGATACGATCTTCACTGAAGAAGTTGGCGTTGGTGTACTCGGCGAGCCCGATCAACCCTGTCATCGTCACTGTAGGGTTCCCGCCGGAATATCGATCTGAATCGATGAGCCGCGCGACGGCGATGGGCGCCAGCGGGTTCGGATCGAGGCTGGTCCAGCCCGGGTCTGGAGCGCTGGGCACGTCGGATGATGCCGACAACCACCCTTCGAACGCGACAACGTCCTGTCGTCTGGCCGTTTCCACCAAGCTTTCGTAGTTGTAGAAGAGGTGGGGGTCGTTCCGCACATGCGCGGGCGATGCCGCATCCTGAATCAGATGGATCTGCCGACCAAGTCCCTCGAATGTCCTGGCCAGGCCAGAGTCGCGCTCAGGCGGCTGTAGCTTTGTGAGTGCGTCGAAGTACCGTTGCCGTACATCTGCCCACGACCAACCAGGAAAGCCTTGGCCTACATTCTGTGCCCACACGATGGAAGATTGCCCGATACTCCCGAGCAATCCAGCCTGCGACCAACCAGCCGCCAGTGGATTGT
>DATFYA010000112.1 GCA_035315345.1 Candidatus Methylomirabilota bacterium | reverse complement strand
TTCTCTCCGCCCAGCAAGAGACGCTCGATCTTCTCCACGACCGCATCCGCTCGCGAGCGCACGGTCGCTTCGTCGAGGCTTCCGAAGGGATGCGGCACGATCACGAACGGGTAGTCGGGCATGCCGTTCAGCTCGGCCAGGACCGCCGCCGTTCGGGCGAACGGCCCGGTCACGACGGCGACCGCGGGGATCCCCTGCTTCTCGAGGTTGATGGCGTCGAGCACACTGCCCGACGAGCAGCTCCCTCAATCGCCGATGGCGGTGACGACCGCCGCACACTGTGCGACAAGGAGCGCGGCGTCCTCGGAGCGCGCGGGAGCACTCGGATTCGCCTTGGTGACGCGCACCAGCGCGCCCACGTCGTGTCGCGTGCGCAGGTACTCCGCCACGCGCTCGAGAAACACCATGCCGTGGGTCTTGCCATTGGCGAGGAGTCCGAGCGCCGCGCCGGCGAGGCGCGGAGGCCGGGAAGCGCGCGCCGCCGTCCGGGGCGGGACTGCGCGCAGGGTCGGGTCGAGGATGCGTGTCATACGGGGACCTCCTTGCTGACGAACGGCACGCTGCGCCCGCGACTCCACGAGGGGAAGAAGGCGCTGTGCCCGCCCGCGGCGCCGCCGCCCGCGCAGATCAGGATATCGTCGGGGCCAAGACCGCGATGGACGGAGACGTCCGTGTCGCCCGGCCGGACGCGCGTGTGGACGTCGGGCCCGCTCGGGGCCGTCTCCGCGCCGCCGGGCGCATGCGCGTAGAGCCACCGGCGCGTCTCCGCATTCAGGAGGAACTGGGCCTCGATCTTTCCGGCCCGCTTGAGGTCGGCGAGGGGCCGTCGGGCGTGTTCGTAGAGCCACGCCTGGGTCCGGGCGCGCGACCAGCCCGCCCGCGTCAGGTGCTGCGCGTGCTCGGGCGACAGGACGATGACCGACCGGCCCGGGCTCAGGCTCCCGAGGCCCGCCATGGCGTCGGCAAACGCAGTGAGGAGGGTCTCGGGCTCGCTCGCCGCGTGGACCAGGATATTGTGGCCCGACTCCGCGGCGAACACGGTCACCGCCGACTGCGTGCGCCGGAAGCCGCGGGACACGTGCAGCGGCTCCCAGGGGCTCGCCGCCTCGTGCTCGGCGAAGCAGAGCGTGTACTTCCCCGCCCAGCCCTGGGTCGACTGATCGAGCACGCCCGGGTGGCAGCCGAGGCAGTTCAGGAGCACGAGCCGGAGCGCCCGCCCGATCGTGGCATTGGCGCGGACCCCTGGGCCGAAGAGGTTCCCGCCCCCGTGAAGGCCGATCGCTTCGCACACCGGGCCGTTGACAATGACCATGAGCGCCGCGCCGCCGGTGCTCGTGGCCGGACCGTGGAGCGTGAAGTCGGGCTCGCCGATGGCGGAGAGCGTGGCTCCCACCACGGGGAAGTACTCCGGCCGGCATCCGGCCATGACCGCATTGATCGCCGCGTGCCACGCGGTGACGGCGCGGTTGCGCACCGGCTCGTGGAGCAGAACCTCGTCGGCCCGCCACGGCCCGCCCGCGAGCATGCGCTCCACGAGGGCGGCGGTGGGCGGCACCACCGGAAGGCCGTCCGTCCAGTCTTGCGCGAAGCAGGTCTCGATCGCCTGCCAGGGATCGTCCACATCGATCCCGGGATGCTGGTCGTCGCTCACGGCGCGGGGCGCGGGTACGGGCTGCCGTCGGACAGGCGCTCGAGGGCGATGAGGGCGCCTTCCAGCGTGGCGCCGGCGGCGGCGGAGTTGCCGGTCATCCCGGGACCGTAGGCGTACTGGTGGAGGAAGCCGCCCTCGTCCAGGCGCGCCAGCAGCTGCTCGCCGCCCTCGCGGATGAGCAGGAGGCCGCGCTGCTTCGCGCAGTTTTGCCTGGCGCAGCCGGTGACGGCGATGTAGTTGGCGTCCCCCACCTGCACCATTCGAACGGGGCCGCCGATCTCGAAATACACGGGGGCGGCGGCCATCGGCTTGCCGACGCCGCCGGGTGTGGGCGGGGACCAGTCGGCGCCGAAGAGGGCGCGCAGCTTGTCGCCGAGCTGCGGGTTGTTGAGGATCTCGGGCGCCGAGCGCCCGTAGGCCAGGGCGCGCGCGTCGGCCTGCATCACCTGACTGCGGGGCGGGGTGGCGGAGCCGGGCTCCGGCGGGATGACGCAGCCGGCGACGATCGGGGTGATCAACGCGGACAGCAGCGAGGCTCTCAGCAGTGCGGCTCTCAGCGGTGAAGGATTCATGTGGGGCTCCTTCCGCGTGGTGGCGTTTCCTTGAAGCACAGCATAGCAGCGGGCCCCTCACCCTGCCCTCTCCCCGGAGGGGAGAGGGTGTTGGGGCGGGCTCGCTCCCCGGAGGGGAGAGGGTTGTCACAGGGATGAGGGTTTGACACGCCCTCGGCTTTCGCTGA
This sequence comes from Candidatus Methylomirabilota bacterium, assembly GCA_035315345.1. Lineage (NCBI taxonomy): Bacteria > Methylomirabilota (SeqCode) > Candidatus Methylomirabilota bacterium. The sequence continues at coordinate 6,566 of DATFYA010000112.1, read as the reverse complement.
CGATACCGCCGATCATGGACCGCGAGGCGGATGTCGTCGTCGTGGGGGCCGGCATCGTCGGGTGCGCCACCGCGTATTCCCTCGCGCGCCGGGGTGTGCGCGTCGCCGTCGTCGAGCGCGGGCCCGTGCCGGGCGAGCAGTCGCGGAAGAACTGGGGGTTCGTGCGGCAGCAGGGGCGCGATCCGGACGAGATGCCGCTCGTCATGGAGGCGAACCGGCTCTGGCGAAGTCTCCCGCGCGAGCTGGGCGCCGATATCGAGTGGGTGCAGGGCGGCAACCTGGCGCTCGCCGACGACGCGCAAGGGCTGGCGCGCTTCGAGGAGTGGCTGCCGGTGGCGCGCGAGTTCGGGCTCGACACGCGCCTGCTCCGCCCCCGCGATCTGCAGGCCGTGGTCCCCGGGCTGGCCGGCACGTGGGCCGGCGGCATGCACACGCCCGACGACGGCCACGCCGACCCGGAGAAGGCCACCGACGCGTTCGCCCGCGCCGCCGTCGCCCAGGGCGCGAGCCTCCATCTCGACTGCGCGGTCCAGGGCCTCACCACGCGCGGCGGGGCGGTGGCCTCCGTCGTCACCGAGCAGGGCGAGATCCGCGCGTCCACCGTGGTGTGCGCGGCCGGCGCCTGGTCCGCGCGGCTCTGCCGCATGCTCGGGGTCGACCTGCCGCAGCGCTGGGTGCGCGGCACGGTGGCGCGCACGACGCCCGCGCCCGCCGTCACCGCGTGCGCGGTCTGGGGGCCGCGGGTGGCGTTTCGCCAGCGTCGCGACGGCAGCTTCAACATCGCGGCCGGCGGCGCGCTGGACCACGACCTCACGCTCGATTCCCTGCGACAGCTGCGCTTCTTCCTGCCGAACTACTGGAAGAACAAGAAGCGGTTCCGCTTCCACGTGGGCCGCCCGCTGCTGGCCAGCCTGGCCGCCGCGCTGCCCGGCTCCGCGGCGCGCCGGCGCCCGCTCGTCTGGGACCGCGGCATCGAGCCCTCGCCGAACCGGACGAAGGTGCGGCGCAGCCTCGTCGAGCTCGGGCGCATGCTGCCCTCGCTGCCCGCGCTCGGCATCGCGCGGAGCTGGGCCGGCTACATCGACGCCACGCCGGACCTGGTGCCGGTGCTCGGGGACATCCCCGCCCTCCGCGGCCTCGTGCTGGCCACCGGCTTCAGCGGGCACGGCTTCGCGATGGGGCCGATCGCCGGCCGCCTCGTGTCCGAGCTGATCGTGGACGGCAAGCCGTCGCTGGACATCGCCCCGTTCCGCTTCTCGCGCTTCGCCGAGGGTGCCATCGGCAAGCCGCGCAACGTCCTGTGAGCCCGAGCCCGTGACACCCCGGCCGGTCACGCCCCGTCGCTCGCCGCATACGAAGGGCTACGCGATCGCCCTCGACGTCGGCGGCACCTTCACCGACGTCGCGCTCGTGCACGAGGCGAGCGGGCGCCTCTGGATCACCAAGACGCCGACGACGCCGCAGGACCCGTCGGCCGGATTCATCGTCGGCATCGACAAGGCGCTGCGACTGGCCTCGACCGAGGCCGCCGCGTTACGGCACGTCCTGCACGGGACCACCACCGCCACCAACGCGATCCTCGAGGGCAAGGGCGCGGCCATCGGGCTGCTCACCACCGCGGGCTTCCGCGACGTGCTCGAGATCGGCCGCCACGACATCCCGCGGCGGGCCAACATGTTCGCGTGGGTGAAGCCGCGACGGCCGGTCGCTCCCGAGCTGATCTTCGAGGTCGGCGGGCGGATCGCGGTGGACGGCGCGGAGCTGGAGCCCCTCGACGAGGCCGCGGTGCGCGCGGCGGCCCGTCGCCTGCGGGAGGCCGGCGTGGATTCGATCGCGATCTGCTTCCTGCACAGCTACGCCGATCCCGGGCACGAGCGGCGGGCCCGCGCGCGGCTGCTCGAGGAGCACCCCGGCGCGGCGGTATCGCTCTCCTCGGAGGTGCTGCCGGTGTTCCGCGAGTTCGAGCGGTCGATGGGCACCGTGCTGAACGCCTACGTGCAGCCGCTGGTCGGGCGCTACGTCGCGCGGCTGGCCGGCGAGCTGCGCTCGCGCGGGATCGACGCGCCGCTGTCGATCATGAAGTCCAACGGCGGCGTCATCGGCGCCGACGTGGTCCGCACGCAGGCCATCCACACCGCGCTCTCCGGACCGGCCGCCGGCGTGATCGGCGCGCGGCGCATCGGGGAGGCGGCCGGCTTCGCCGACCTGATCTCGGTCGACGTCGGGGGCACCAGCGCCGACGTGTGCCTCATCCGCGGAGGCGAGGCGGAGGTCACCACGGAGGGCCGCGTCGGGGCCTGGCCCCTGCACGTGCCGATGATCGACATCCACACCATCGGGGCCGGCGGCGGCTCGATCGCGCGCGTCACCGAGGACGGCACGCTCACCGTCGGGCCCGAGAGCGCGGGCGCGCAGCCGGGGCCCGTGTGCTACGGCGCGGGCGGCGAGGAGCCCACCGTCACCGACGCGCACCTGGTGCTCGGGCGCATTCCCGCGCACCTGCTCGGCGGCGAGATCGCGCTCGACGTCGAGCGCGCGCGCCGCGCCATCGAGGAGCGCGTGGCCCGGCCGCTGGGCCTGCCTCTTGCCGCGGCCGCGCAGGGCATCCTCGACATCGTCAACAACAACATGGTGGGTGCGCTCCGGCTGGTCTCGGTCGAGCGCGGGTACGACCCGCGCGACTTCGTGCTCGTGCCGTTCGGCGGCGCGGGCCCGCTGCACGGCGCCGATCTGGCCGCCCTCCTCGGCATGGGCACCGTGCTCGTGCCGCGCCACCCCGGGGTGCTGTCGACGTTCGGCCTGCTCGGCACCGAGGTGCGCAACGACTACGCGCGGACGAGCCTGCAGAAGCCGCCCGACTACGACCTGGACGCGGTCGCCGGCGTATACGCCGAGCTCGAGGGTCAGGCCCGGTCGTGGCTGGCCGCGGAGGGCGTGCCCGCGTCTGCGCGCCGGCTCACACGCCTGGCCGACCTGCGCTATCGCCACCAGGGCTTCGAGCTCACGGTGCCGTGGCCCGAGCGCGGGCTCGCGGTGGACGCGCTGCTCGCGCGATTCCACGACCGGCACCGGCAGCTCTACACCTATGCATTGCCGGACGCGCCGGTCGAGATCGTCACGCTGCGGGTGGCCGCGGCCGGGCGCGTGCGCCGCTTCACGCTGCCGCCCCTGCCCCGCCGCCGTGCGGCCCCCCAGCGCCCGCCGCGGCGCCGCGTCCACTTCGCCGGCGCGGGATGGACGCCGTGCCCCTGCATCGAGCGCGAGCGGCTGAACGCGGGCGCGGTGGTCACGGGCCCGGCCATCGTCGAGCAGCCCGACACCACGACGGTGGTGCCGCCGGGGTACCGGGCGCGGGTCGACCGTATCGGCAACCTGATCATTCAGCCCACGCACTCTCCGGGCGGCCCCTCTCCCTCTCCCCTCCGGGGCGAGGGCAGGGTGAGGGGTAGGTCGCGATGAAACGCCCGCATCGCAGCCCGCGCCGCCGCCCCGCCCCCGTCCTCGACCCCGTGACCCGCGAGATCATCCGCGGCGCCCTGCGCGCGGCGCAGATGCACATGGAAGCGGTGATCGAGCGCACCGCGATGTCGCCGTTCATCCGCGAGAAGAACGACTACTTCGCGGGCATCCTCGACGCGCAGGGCCGCGTGGTGTGCGGGACGATGGTGCCGCTGTTCGGCAACCTCACCGAGATCATCTTCAACCAGTACCCGCCGGAGACGATGCGGCCCGGCGACCTCTACTGGTACAACGACTGCCACGGCTCGCGCGGCGGCGTCTCGCACTCGCCGGACATGGTCTTCGCGGCGCCGGTGTTCCACCGGGGCAAGCTCGTTGCCTTCTCGCAGACGTGGGGCCATTTCTGGGACATCGGCGGCATGCGGGCGGGCAGCATCTCCCCGGACGCCACGGAGATCTTCCACGAGGGCATCATCGTCCCCGCCGTGCGCATCTACCGTGAGGGCGTGCTGAACGACGAGGCCTTCCGCATCTTCCTCCGCAACTCGCGCTTCCCCGACATCCTGCGGGGCGACATCCGCGCGGTTCTCGCGGGCTGCCGGCTCGGCGAGCGCCGCGTCCTCGAGCTGTTCGACCGCTTCGGGGCCGAGACGGTGCTGGCCGCGTGGGCGCTGTTCGAGCAGCAGTGCCGCGACACGATCCGCAAGACGCTGGAGTCGCGGATCCCCGACGGCACCTACGAGACCGAGGACGCGGTGGACGGCGACGGCATGAGCGACCGCTCGTTCCACGTGCGGATGAGCCTCGCCAAGGAGGGCGGCCGCATCACGCTGGACACGCGCGCCAGCGACGACCAGGCCCGCGGCCCGATCAACTTCATCATGCATCCCAGCGTGCCGAAGCTGATCGTGGGCATCTACCTGCTCTCGGGGCATCCCACCGTGCTGCTCAACGACGGCGCACAGGAGGCCATCGACGAGGTGCTGGTGCGGCCCGGCAGCATCCTGCAGCCGCACTGGCCCGCCCCGCTCGGCAACCGCGCGCACACGCTGGCCCGCGTGCAGTCGAGCGTGCTCGCGCTGCTGGCGCTGGCCACCGGCGGCGACGTGCCGGCGCCGAACTCGGTCTACAACATCTACTTCCTCCGCGGCTTCGACCGGGCCCGCAACGAGTTCTTCCTCTGCAGCGACGGCGTCGCGGTCGGCTACGGCGCGCGGCCGTTCGCGGACGGCCTCGACGCCATCTACTACGTGGCCCAGAAGAACTACCCGGCGGAGTTCATGGAGATGGTCTTCCCCCTGCGCCTGCGCCGCTACGCGCTGCACCAGGACTCGGGCGGACCGGGGCGCTTCCGCGGCGGCTCCGGCGTGATCCGCGAGATCGAGCTGACCGCCGAGGAGGCGGTCGTCGCCATCCGCCAGGACAACATCCTGTTCCCGCCCGCCGGCGTCAACGGTGGCCATGCCGGCCGTCCCGGGCGCTGCGTGGTGAATCCCGGCCGGCCGGACGAGCGCGTGCTCGCGCCCATGTCCGACGGCAACGTGCTGCGCCGGGGCGACGTGCTGCGCCTCTCCACCAGCGGGGGCGGCGGCTGGGGCCATCCCTTCGACCGCGCGCTGGACCGCGTGCGCCGCGACGTGCTGGGCGGCGTGGTCTCGGTCGGCGCCGCGCGGGAGGACTACGGCGTGGTCATCGACGAGCGCGGAGAGATCGACGCGGCGGCCACCGCGGCGCTGCGGGCTCGGCCGCGCGGGGCGGTGCGCATGTTCCACCGCGGGAGGTACTTCGGCCCGCCGGTGGAGCACGGAGATTGTTGACTGGCCCCATCTGACCGGAGACTCCCTGACGATCCGGTAGGATTCATCCAGGATCGCGTCCGTCGAGGACGAATCCTCTGGACCTACCACGTGAACATGCGGCTTGCCGGCCGATTCATTCCCCGCGAGCTCGTTTTGGCGGCCGTGGCCTCCTACGAGTTGGTCGAGGCGTACCCGGACGACAAGTACCTCCCGAGCTACCTGATTCTCGCGCGGCACGGAACGGACGCATTCCATGTGCTGTTCGCAACCGACGTCGAGGGTGATAATGTCCGCGTCGTCACGTCATACCGGCCGAACCCAGGAGACTGGCAGGCCGATCTCAGGACGAGGAGGTGGCACCAATGAGATGCGAGGTGTGCGGGGCTGGGCTGTCCCCGATTACGACAGATCTGCCCTTCAAGGTTCGGGAGCCGGGCATCGTCATTCTCAAGGCGCTGCCTGTCCTGCAATGCGCGAATTGTCCACAGTATCTTCTCGAGGACGCAGTGCTCGCTCGCGTCGACCAGATCCTACGCCAGGTGGGCGGAGGAACGGAGCTCGAGGTCATCCGCTACGCCGCCTAAGTCGCTCGATGTCGCGCGGCCCTTGTCGACGCCGGTGGTGGCGCTGTAGAATCCCGCCACATCGTCGGTGCCCTGACACTCCGAACTGGAGGCTGCACATGACCCACCGCCCCTGGCTAACTCTCGCCGTCGTTCTGGTGTTGCTGACGGCGCTCTTCGCCGCGCCGGCCACCGCGCAGACCAAGTTCGTCTTCGCGAACGAGAGCCCCTACGACACGCTCGACCCGCACGCCGCGTTCGACGTCGGCCGGGTGGCGGTGCGCCTGAACCTCTACGACGGGCTCTATCGGTGGGAGGACAACCCGCCGAAGCTCGAGCCGTGGCTGGCCGAGAGCCATACCGTCTCGCCGGACGGGCTCACCTACACCTTCAAGCTGCGCCAGGGCGCCAAGTTCCACGACGGCACCGAGATCACCGCCGAGGACGTGCGCTACAGCGCCGAGCGCATCCTGGCCATGAAGAAGGGCGCGGCCGCCCTGATCGGCGGCATGCTGGCCCCGGGCGCCACCAAGGCGCTGGACAAGTACACCGTCCAGTTCACGCTCGCCAAGCCCGCGGCCATCTTCCTGGCGGTGGTGCCCGAGATTCACGTGGTCAACTCCGCCCTGCTCAAGAAGCACGAGAAGGACGGCGACTGGGGCGCGGCGTGGCTCACCAACAACGAGGCCGGATCCGGCTCGTACCAGCTGACGCGTTACGACCCGGCGATCGGGTTCCAGGCCAA